>JAFCZI010000336.1 GCA_019314425.1 Deltaproteobacteria bacterium
GCAAATTTAACCACGTTGTCTTCATCGATGATGATAAGGCAGCTTAAAAATTTGCGTTTGTCTCCAATTACCACGGCATCGTTTATGTAGAGGCTCGATTTCAGCTTATTCTCGATGTATTGGGGCGTGATGTTCTTTCCGCCGGCGGTCACGATAATATCCTTTTTCCGGTCGCTGATACTCAGGTAGCCGTCTTCATCAATGGATCCCACATCCCCTGAATGCAGCCAGCCGTCCACAAGAGTTTTGGCCGTTGCTCCGGGGTTTTTAAAATAGCCCTTGAACACCCCCGGGGACCTGACCAGAATTTCACCGTCCCCGGCGATTTTGATCTCCACACCTTCAAGGGGGACGCCAACGGTTCCCAGTTTTACCTGACCTATTTTGGCCGTGGTAGTAACGCCGGTCCCTTCGGTCTGGCCGTATCCCTCCACCAGGTTCACGCCGATGGAATGGAAAAAGCGCAGAATTTCCGGGGCAATGGGGGCCGCCCCGGAATAGGCCACCCGTATGCGGTCGAAGCCCAGCCGCTCTTTGAGTTTGCGGAACACGGCAAAGTGGGCCAGTTTGTACTGCAGTTGAAGGGGGGGCGGCACGGGTTTGAAATCCATCATCAGGCGGGCCCGCCGCCGGCCAACCTTAATGGCTTGGTTGAAAACAATCCGTTTGAACCAGGTTGCGTCGGCCATGCGGATGAGGATAGCGGAATAGTATTTTTCCCAGATGCGCGGCACGGCATGACCCACGGTGGGGGAAATCTCCACCATATTGTCTGTGACGGTGTCCATGCTCTCGATAAAATTCACCACGTGGCCCACATCGAAATGGGCCAGTATGGTAAACAGCTGTTCGAAAATATGGCAGAGGGGGAGAAAGGACATGATCTCGTCGGTGTCATACATGGGATTGTTAGAGGTGATGGCCCTTCCCATCCAGACGCAATTTTTGTGGGACAGCATGGCCCCCTTGGGCGGCCCCGTGGTTCCCGAGGTGTAGATGAGGACGGAAAGGTCTTCCGGATCGATTTTTTGAATAGCGGCATCCAGCAGCCCTGGGTTCTCCTGTTCCTTTTTTGTTCCAAGTTCCAGCAACTGGTCAAAGGTCATTACCATGGGGTCCTTGAATTTGCGCAGCCCCTCGGTGTCCCATACAATGATTTTTTCAAGTCCTGGGACCCTGTCACGAAAATGGAACCACTTGTCCAGCTGTTCTTCATTTTCCACGAAAAAAAATTTGGAATCCGAGTTGGAAATTACATACTCAACCTGCTGCCAGGCATTGGTGGAATATACCCCGGCTGTTGCAGCGCCGCAGCATTGAATCCCCAGGTCTGCATAGACCCATTCCGGGCAATTGTCACCGATGATGGATGCGCAGTCGCCTTTTTGAAGCCCTAAAGCCATTAAGGCGCAGGCCACACGGGAAACATTCCGGTCATACTGGTTCCAGGTGATGTCCTTCCAGAGGCCGTATTCTTTTTTGCGCAGGGCCACCCGATCCCCCCAGCGGGAAACGGCCGCCTTGAACTTGGCCGGTACGGTTTGGTCTTTATCTTCAGACATTTGTTGTCCTGTCATTTAATGTTTTTCCTATAATTGTAAAGACTATCGCCATGCTTTTTTCCGTTTCCATCGCTGGTACCCCTTGGCAGCGGTTTCCGATTTTACCCCCATATAAAATTCCTGGACATCCTTGTCCTCCATGAGATCGCAGGCGTTGCCTTTCATGACAAATCGGCCGTTTTCCAGAATCAAACCGGTCCGGGAAACCCCCAGGGCCATCCTGGCATTCTGCTCCACCAGCAAAATGGTAACCCCCTCATCATTGATGGTCCTGATAATCTCGAAGATCTCCTTGACCAGGAGCGGAGAAAGCCCCAGGGAGGGTTCATCGAGGAACAAGAGCTTGGGCCGGCTCATCAAGGCCCGGCCCATGGCCAGCATCTGCTGTTCGCCACCGGACAGGGTGCCCGCCCATTGATTTGCCCTGTCTTTGAGTATGGGAAAATAGCCAAAAACCCGGTCAAAATCATCGTCAATGCCCTGTTTGTCATTGCGGGTGTATGCCCCCATGAGAAGATTTTCCCGGATGGTGAGTTCCTCAAATACCTCACGTCCTTCCGGCACCAGAGTAATGCCCATGCGAACGATCTTGTCGGTGTCCATCCCATGGATAGGTTTGCCCATGAACTCGATACTTCCCTTGTCCGGCTGGTCTTTGATAAGACCCATGATGGTTTTTAAAATAGTGGATTTCCCGGCGCCGTTGTTACCCAGGATGGCGGTGATACTTCCCTCTTCCACGGCAAGGGAAGCCCCCCGGATGGCGTAAATCAAATCGTAGTAGGTCTCGATATTTTTTATCTCAAGCAGTGCATTCACCTTCATCTTCTCCCAAGTAGGCTTTTAAAACTTCCGGATGCTTCCGAACCTCTTCGGGTTTCCCTTCGGTGATGGGCTGCCCGAACTTTATTGCCAGGATCCGGTCGGAAATGTCCATGACCATGTTCATGTCGTGTTCGATGAGCAGGATGGTGATACCCAGCTCTTCCTGAATGTCCTTGACCCAGAATATCATATCCTGTTTTTCTTCGGAATTCATCCCGGCGCAGGGTTCGTCCAGCAGCAGCAGTTCAGGTTCCAGGGCCAGCGCCCGGCCCAGTTCAATTTGTTTTCGG
>JAFCZI010000083.1 GCA_019314425.1 Deltaproteobacteria bacterium
CATACCAAGACAACCAAATTAGCTCAAGGGCATATTTGACCTAAAATCACAGGTCCGGATTATTGCCAGGTGCCTCTTGAATCGCGTTTAACTTTAATAAAGATGAACGCGCGAGAACAGGTGCGAGATATTCCGGGCCGAGGAAAAACCGGCATAGAGATTCAAATGAGAATCTCGAAAAAGGAGAAAAAATGTCAGACATCAACATGAAACAACTTCTGGAAGCAGGGGTCCATTTCGGACACCAAACAAGGCGTTGGAACCCCAAAATGAAGCCTTACATCTTTGGCGCGCGAAACGGAATTCACATCATCGACCTGCAAAAAACCGTCAGACTTTTTAAAACGGCCTATGACTTTGTGGCGAAAACTGTTGCCGACGGCTACCCGGTTCTTTTCGTGGGGACCAAGAAGCAGGGACACGACGCTATTATTGAAGAAAGCGAACGATGCGGGATGTTCTTCATGGTTAACCGCTGGCTGGGCGGTACGCTAACCAATTTCCAAACCATCAAAAAGAGCATCAACCGGTTGAAAGACCTCGAAAGAATGAAAGAGGACGGTTCCATCAATCGGTATACCAAAAAAGAAATCCTCAAGATGGACAAGGAACTCACCAAACTCGAAAAAAACCTCGGTGGCATCAAAAACATGGATGAAATTCCGGGGGCCGTTTTTGTGGTTGATCCCAAGAGAGAAAAGATTGCCGTCAAAGAAGCTCGAAAGCTCGGCATACCCGTGATTGCCATTGCCGATTCCAATTGTGATCCGGATGACATCGACCTGATCATCCCCGGAAATGACGATGCGATTCGCGCCATCAGGCTCATCACATCAAAAATTGCCGATGCCTGTATCGAGGGTCATGCCGTTGCCGAACAGAAACTGAGAGCCGAGGATGCGCTGAAAAAAGAGCAGGAGGCAGTCGCCGTGGAGGAGAAGGCTGAGGCTTCAGCAGGCGAGGACGGCGGTCCCGAAGTCATTATCCTTCCCAAAACAGACAGCACACCCGTGGAATCAGATGGGTCGGAAACCTCTGAAGACAACCAAACCAAGTAAAAATAAGTAAGGGAGATAGAAATTGGCAATATCCGCAACATTAATCAAAGAACTAAGAGAAAAAACGGGCGTGGGGATCATGGACTGCAAGGCCGCATTGACCGAATGCGACGGCGACATTGATAAAGCAGTGGACCATTTGAGGAAAAAAGGGATCGCAACCGCAAAAAAACGGGGGGGGCGCGAAACATCGCAGGGTCAAGTTCAATCCTATATCCATGCCGGGGGCAAAATCGGTGTCCTCGTTGAAGTAAACTGTGAAACAGATTTCACTGGAAAGACAGATGATTTTTCATCGTTTGTCAAGGATGTTGCGATGCAGATTGCCGCGGCAAATCCCATTACCATCGATCGGGAAAGCATACCCCGGGATATTCTGGAAAAAGAAAAGGACATCTATTCCTCCCAGGCCAAGGCTTCGGGGAAGCCTGAGAAGGTCATTGAAAAGATTGTCGAAGGGAAGATGAAGAAGTTTTTTTCAGAAGCTTGTCTTTTGGAACAGGCCTTTGTCAAGAATTCGGACATTACCATCCAGGACCTGATGAATGAACTCATCGCTAAAACCGGTGAAAATATTGTCATCAAACGATTTTCAAGGTTCCAGTTGGGAGATTAGGTTACACCTGCTCAGGAGGAGTGTCATGAAAGAAGAAATCCTTTCCGAACTGCGTCAGAAGATGAACAAGTCCGTCGATGCCCTTAAGAAGGACTTCCTTAAAATCAGAACCGGCAGGGCCTCCACGGCGTTGCTGGATGGCGTCAAAGTCGATTGCTATGATACTCAAATGCCCATTGACCAGGTTGCCACCATCTCTGCTCCTGAAAGCCGCCTCATCACCATTCAGCCCTGGGATCAAACGATCATAGGGAGTATGGAAAAAAGCATCCTGAAATCGGAATTGGGCCTCACTCCCATGAACGACGGTAAAATCATTCGCATATCCATCCCTCCTTTGACCGAGGAAAGGCGAAAAGAGCTGGCCAAACTGGCCAGAAAAATGGCGGAAGAGAACAAGATTTCAATCCGAAACTTCAGGCGGGAAGCCAACGAAATGTTAAAGGAGTTGAAGACTGAAAAAGAAATCAGCGAGGATGAACTTTTCCGATCCCAGGATGATGTCCAGAAAATAACCGATGAACTCATCAAAAAAGTGGATGAAACAACCGCTCAAAAAGAACAGGAGATTATTGAATTCTGATGGCGTCGTAAAAAGTCCCATCTACTGCGTTGCATATGGAACTTTTTGCTTAGCCATCCATAGCGGAAATCGGATTTTTTACGGGAACATCAATTCTGATACATGAAACCATGAGCAAAGAAAGCCTGCCGAAACATGTCGCCATTATTATGGACGGAAACGGTCGATGGGCGGAAAAGCATGCTTTCCCACGTGTCAGAGGGCATCGAAAGGGAGCGGAGTCCGTCAGGACAATCGTCACGCTCTGTCGCAAACTGGGCATTGGGTACCTTACCCTTTATGCTTTTTCGGAAGAAAACTGGAAAAGGCCTCCCCACGAAGTAACCGCACTCATGAAGCTCCTTGGCAGTTTCCTGAAACGCGAATTGAAAGAAATGAAAGAAAGCGGCATTCGCTTGAATGCGATCGGCCGAACCGAAAAACTTCCCGCCGCCACCAGAAAGATACTACTGGATACCATCCGAGAAACATCCCATGGGAGCAAAATGGTTTTGACCCTTGCGCTCAGTTATGGCGGCAGACAGGAAATACTGGATGCGGTTCGCGCCCTTGCCCGCAAAGTCCAAACCGGCGCCATGGATCCCGAGGACATCTCGGAGGACCAATTTTCAGGCAGTCTTTATACCGCAGGAATGCCTGATCCGGATCTTCTCATCCGGACCAGCGGCGAATACCGTATCAGTAATTTTTTGCTCTGGCAGATTTCCTACAGCGAAATCTACGTCACCCCGACCCTGTGGCCTGACTTTGGTGAAGCGGAATTATTGGAAGCACTTTCGGAATACCGGAAAAGAGACAGGAGATTTGGCGCTGTCGGCACAACATAACCAGAATTTTCGGGGCTGCCCATAATGGTAACCCCGGGCAAAATGCATCTGAAGCGATGGCTTACGGGCATCATCTGTGTCCCGATCCTGATTTTTCTGATCGGTTTCGGCCCCAGGTACCTCTTTTATATCCTGCTCTGTGCTGCCGCCCTGATCGGACTTTGGGAATATTTCAGGATCGCTGCCCCCGGACTTTCCCCTTATATCAAATGGATCAACAGTGCCCTGGTCCTGGTACTCTTTGTTGTCGTTTACATGCGGCAGGCATTACTTTTACCAGGCATTTTAGTGCTTTGGGCGTTTTTCCCCATGGCCCTGGAAGTATTTACTTTTTCTGCCGCGAACGAAAAAAAAACGGCCATGCCCAGCATGGCGGCGCTGATGGGACCGGTCTACACCGCACTCCCCCTGGCCCTGCTCATGTTTATTGATATGCGCCCTCAGGGGCATCTCTGGATCTTTTTTCTGCTGACGGTGGTTTTTGCCTGTGACACCGGCGCATTCTATTTTGGCAGGTCTTTCGGCAAGCACAAACTCCACGAACGAGTAAGCCCCGGAAAGACCTGGGAAGGCGCTGCGGGGGGGGTATTTTGCAGCCTGCTTGCAGCCATGTTGTTTGTTAAGTTCATAGACATCCACCCATTTAGTGTGACTCTGGTCCTGCTGGTTGTCACACTCGCCGTCTCCAGCCAGATCGGGGATCTGGCTGAATCCGTATTGAAACGGAACCAGGGTGTTAAAGATTCGGGGAACATCCTTCCGGGTCATGGCGGCATACTGGACCGCATTGACGGGCTTCTATTTGCGATACCGGTCCTTTTTTTCTATCTCAGCATATGACATTTGAAAAAACGCAGGGGTAAAGCAAATTCATGAAGACAACGACCACGGATCATATGATGAAAAATTTATGCATATTGGGTTCCACAGGCTCAATCGGTGTCAATACACTGAAGGTGGTTCGCGCCAATCCGCAGAGATACCGGGTACGCGCACTTTCAGGGGGGAAAAACATTGACCTTCTGCGAAACCAGATAGCGATATTCAAGCCGAAAGCGGTTGCCGTTTTGAATGAGGCCCTCGCCATGGATCTCAAGGGGACCCTGACCGGAAGCGACCTTCCTGAAGTCCTTTTCGGTCCCGATGGGTTCAAGCACCTGTCAACCATGGACGAGGTGGATACCATTGTTTCCGCCATCACCGGCGCCGCAGGCCTTATACCCACCTTTGAAGGGATTAAGGCGGGGAAAGAAATTGCCCTGGCCAACAAGGAAACCATGGTCATGGCAGGGCCCCTGGTCCTGCGCGAAGCGGAAAAGCAGGGGGTTTCCATTCTCCCCATCGACAGTGAACACAGCGCGATCCTCCAATCCCTGCAGGGACATCAAAAAGAAGACCTGAAACGCATTATACTCACGGCATCGGGCGGCCCCTTCAGGAACCTGACGCTCAAGCAAATGGCCCAAGTCACCGCCGCCCAGGCCCTGAAACACCCCAATTGGGAAATGGGTCCGAAAATCACCATCGATTCAGCCACCATGATGAACAAGGGACTTGAGGTCATTGAAGCCAAATGGTTGTTCGATGTGCCGATAGAAGAAATTGACGTCCTCATACACCCCCAGAGCATTGTTCACTCCATGGTGGAATACAAGGACGGGTCCATCATCAGCCAGATGGGCGTCCCGGACATGATGATTCCCATTGCCTACGCCCTTAGCTATCCCAGGCACATCAAAACCGGACTCCCCCCCCTGGCATTGGAAAAAGTGGGGGCCCTCAGTTTCGAAAAGCCTGACCTTGAGCGATTCAAATGCCTCGCTTTGGCTTTGAGGGCAGCATCTGCCGGTGGGAGCATGCCCGCCGTATTGAACGGCGCCAATGAAATCGCGGTGGATGCATTTTTAAAAGAAAAGATCGGGTTCTTGGATATCCCCAAGCTGATCGAACAAACCATGGAAGCCCACAAAACGCATCCCATTGACCAAATTGATTCAGTCATGGATGCCGACAAATGGGCACGTGAAAAAACCTATTCCAATCTTATGGCGTACTGAATCCAGGTAAACCCATGCATTATTTTATTTACTATGTTCTCCCCTTTCTGCTTGTTCTGGGGGTTCTGATTTTTTTTCATGAGCTGGGGCATTTCCTTGTTGCCAAACATTTTGGCATAAAAGTCCTGAAGTTTTCACTGGGTTTCGGCCCAAAGATCCTGGGAAAAAAGATCGGGGAAACCGAATATCTCATTTCCGCCATCCCTCTGGGTGGCTACGTGAAAATGCTCGGCGAAAGCGATAACGAGGAAGAAGACCCCCTTTCCCCTGAAGATCAAGCAAAGTCTTTCAGCCATAAGCCCACCCTTCAAAGAATCGCCGTTGTGGGCGCGGGCCCCCTGTTCAATCTTCTTCTGGCCCTGATCATTTTCTGTGCTTCTTTTGGTTTTTCCGGCATGCAGGTCCTGACCACTGAAATCGGTCAGGTGCGTGAGGGGTCTCCGGCCGGCAGCGCGGGCCTCAAAAAAGGCGACCTGATTGTTTCAGTTGACGACATGGATACGGATTCCTGGCCGCAGCTGAAGGCACTCGTTCAGAAGAATCAGGGGGAACCGATTAAAATAACCCTGTTAAGACATGGGCAATTATCAACCGTTACCGTCATTCCTGAAATGCGCGTGGTTAAGAATCTTTTTGGTGAAGAAATCAAAACACCGCTCTTGGGCGTTGTCTCAGCCGGAACCTTCAGGGAAGTTCAACTGGGCCTTGGGGGGGCGCTGAAAGAGGGATGGCTTAAAACCTGGGAAATCATAGAGCTGACCTGCCTGACGGTTGTCAAGCTTTTCCAGGGGGTCGTTCCCCTCAAAACCCTGGGCGGCCCCATTCTGATCGGCCAGATGACCGGCCAGCTGGCCGAACAAAGCTGGGCCTATCTCATTCCTTTTACAGCCGTTATCAGCATCAATCTAGGCATTTTGAACCTTTTGCCCGTACCGGTTCTGGACGGTGGTTTTATCATTTTCCTACTGATTGAACTGATCCTCGGCCGCCCCCTGAACATCAGAAAGCGAGAATTTGCTCAGAAACTGGGCATCGGGCTTCTCGTATTGCTCATGGTGGTTGTCATCTACAACGACATCACGAGAATTCTACAATAGATGGTGGCGCCGTAAAAAGTCCCATCTACAGATAAATTCGTGACTTTTTACGAGGCCATCAATAGATGATTTTGATTAACCCATGATCCTTGCACTCAATACCGCTACCCGGCAATGCAGCATCGCACTGTTGCGTATGGACCGCACGGTTATTGCTGAGAACCTGATGTCCGAAGGAAAAGGGCATTTCGGCAGCCTCATGCCAGCCGTTGATATGCTGATCACCGGCTCCGGGTTTAAACCCAAAGACATCCAGTGCGTTGCCGTGGCCGCCGGGCCCGGCAGCTTTACCGGTCTGAGGGTGGGCCTCTCCCTGGCAAAGGGGTTCTGCCAGGCCCTTCGTGTTCCGGTCATCGGCATATCCAGTCTGAGGGCCTTGGCCTTTCAACTGCCCTTTTCGCCTCTCCCCATCGCGCCGCTACTCTCCTCAAGAAAGGGGGAAGTCTTTACAGCCCTTTTCCTCTGGAACCGGGAAAATGAACTTCAGCGAAAAGAAAAAGACAACTGTTTCAAACTCGACGCCTTACCGTCCCTTTTTCCCGAACCGACTGTTTTCATTGGAAATGACTTTTCAAACCAGGGTAACCTGCTGAAAGAATGGGTCGGAAGCCATGCCAAAATCGCCCCACCCCAATGCTGGCAACTCAGCGCCTCTTCCGTAGGCACCCTGGCCCTTGCCCGTTTCGATGCCGGTGATTTTGATGATCCGGGCGCCTTGATCCCCAGATATTACAGGCCCCCGGATATACGATCCAAACCGGATTTTCCCAACAGCCGATAATCCGCGTTGACAAGCCCATTCAAAATAAATATAACAGCAACAACTTCTACGCCATTAACCCCATAAGGTCCATCACACATGAACAAAGAAACACGCATCAACAACCGGTTGCCTTTGGCAAGAGAGGGATTCCCGTTTATATTTATTGGAATCGGGCTAACCGTTGTTTTTGCATTCCTGGGTTGGACGATACTCACCCTTATAACCAGCGTCATTACGATTTTTGTTATCTACTTTTTCAGAGATCCGGAACGACGTCATTTGGATGAAAAAAACGCGGTACTGACACCCGCAGACGGTCGTATCCTGGAAGTCAAGGATGTGGGCGAAAAAGACAACCCTTTGGGCCGGTCATCCATCAAAGTGTCTATTTTCATGAACGTCTTTAATGTTCATGTTAACCGAATACCGATTGAGGGGACCATCAAAAAAATTGCCTACCATCCGGGGAAATTTCTCTCAGCAGACCTGGATAAAGCATCCGAGCAGAATGAAAATAACCGAATCACACTGGAAACGGTCGACGCCAGGGAAATTCTGGTCATCCAGATCGCCGGTTTGATCGCAAGACGCATCGTCTGCTGGATTGATAAAGGGGACACCGTTAAAACCGGTCAAAGATTCGGGCTTATCCGCTTTGGTTCCAGACTCGAAGTTTTTCTTCCTGCGGACAGCCGAATTACTGCGCAGGTGGGGCAAAAGGTCAAAGCGGGGGAGACGGTTATCGGGTATCTGACATGAAATGAAAATCACCGGCGGGCAACTAAGGGGAAGGGTTTTAGCGGGACCCAGAAATCTTGAAATCCGCCCCAGCAGCAACAAAGTCCGGGAGGCAATCTTCAACATCATCGGGCAGAATCTCTCCGGTTCAAGGGTGCTGGACCTGTTCTCCGGAACAGGGCTTCTCGGGATAGAAGCATTAAGCCGAGGTGCTGCCCGTGCTGATTTTGTCGATCATGCAAAACAAGCCCTTGCCCTTATTAAGAAGAATCTTGCACGGTGCGGATACGAACATTCAGGGAAAATATATAAATGGGACCTCTCAAAAGGCCTTCCGGAGAGCCGTCCCTTCCTTGATGCAACTTATGATCTGGTGTTTCTCGATCCACCTTATCGGAGTCATCTGGCAGCGGGGTTAATCGAAGCGCTGTCCGTTTCGACACAGCTGGCGCCCGGCGCCGTCATCATTTTGGAAACCGGCAAAACCGTAGAGACAAGGCATGTAGAGACAAGGCATGCCTTGTCTCTACCTTTGGTTGAAACCCGGATCTATGGAGATACCAACCTCAGTATTTATAAGAAAAAGGATCCTTCATGAAAAAAAACACCGCTATTTATCCCGGATTTTTTGATCCCATAACCAATGGACACCTCAGCATTGTTTCAAGGGGGTTGGAGATATTCGACAAATTGATTATCGCCATTTTGAACAACC
>JAFCZI010000337.1 GCA_019314425.1 Deltaproteobacteria bacterium
ACATCCTCATTGGTAATCCGCCCATTAGGTCCGGTGCCGGATATCCCTTCAAGTGAGATTCCCTTCTTTTTTGCCAGCGCTCGGGCTGCCGGAGAACACCGGAATTTGCCGTCGAATTCCACAACTTTTTCTGCTGCAGTGTCTGCCGGGCCGGCTTCCTCAACTTTTTCAGCAGGAGCCGCTTCAGCAGACTTTGAAACAGCCGCTGGAGCCCCCTGTTTAATCTGTTGGTATTCTTCTTCTGATTCTGCCAGGTATGCCATCAAGGTTCCCACCGGAATATTTTCCGCAGGTTCAACCAGAATAGCCAATATACCGCTTCCGGGTGATTCCACTTCATAGGTCACTTTATCGGTTTCAATGATACAAATGATTTCATCCTTGTGTACGGAATCTTTCTCATTTTTGGACCACTCGACGAGTTTCCCTTCCTCCATGGTCATTCCCAGTTTGGGCATTAAGACTTCAACAGCCACTTTCGTATCTCCTTTAATATGTAAAACACCATATAATCATATTTATAATATTTTCTTACAATCCGTTCAGCCTCTCATGGCCTTTCGAACACCATCCATGATACTTTGCACATTCGGAATGCTGAAGTCTTCCATCCCTGGACTATAAGGGATGGGATTGAACGTGGCGCCCAACCGGACCAGGGGGGCTTCCAAAAAATCAAAGCAATCTTCATAGGCAATCGCGCCAAATTCCGCTCCCATCCCGCATGGGATCCAGTTTTCATGAACAGTTACCAGACGTCCGGTTTTTTTTATCGAATTACAAATCGTCTCTTTATCCAGGGGACTGAGTGTCAACGGATCTATCACCTCAACGCTGATCCCGTCTTCTTTCTCGAGTTGATCGGCCGCCTTTAAGGCAAGATTCACCATATGGGAAATGGCTACCAGCGTCACATCCGTTCCTTCCCGCTTGATAAAAGCCTTCCCTATGGGAATCGTATATTCCTCTTCCGGAACCTGACCGGTCATGCCCAAGATAAATTTATGTTTCATAACGATCACCGGATTATCATCTAAAATCGCGCTCTTCAAAATCCCCTTGAGATCATAGGGATTTGAGGGGGCAACCATTTTAAGCCCCGGCACATTCGCAAACCAGGAATCAAAACTGGCCGAATGCTGGGCTCCGGCACGCTTGCCAGCACCCGCCATGGTATGAATGACTATTGGCAACTTTGCGATATTGTGGGGTCCCGCCATATATCGAATCTTTGCGGCAGTGTTGATAATCTGATCCATGGCGACCAGCATAAAATCCATAAAGGATATATCCACTACCGGCCGGAAACCGGTGGCTGCCAACCCAAGCGCCAGTCCAACGTATGCTGATTCGCTGTCCGGCGTGTCAAATACTCTGTCTTCGCCGAATTTGAACTGCAGTCCCTTGGCAAGGGCGAACGGTCCGCCGACTTTCCCGCCTGCATCTTCGCCCAAATAAATAACTGACGAATTTTTTTCCATTTCCTCTTCCAAGGCTTCCTGAAAAGCCTTCCAAAACTTTATATCTTTCACTTTGTCCTCCTTATATGAGACACCACTCGAAAACCGAATCAGCAGTATACATTTTCAAGCGCTTCTTCCGGTTCAGGGTAGAGGCTGTTTTCGGCAAATTCCTCGGCATCGGCAATGGTTTGGTCTATTTTTTCAATCATTTTCTGTTTGCCATCTTTATTCAGGATGCCATCTTGTTTAAACAGGGATTTTTCCAATTTGAGGATCGGATCTTTTTTCTTCCATTCCTCCAGATCGCCCTCTTTTCGATAAACCATTGGATCACCGACATAATGCCCATCCCACCGGCAGGTGATCGAATCGATAAGAGTAGGACCATTACCATCACGAGCTCGTTTAACAGCCTTGGACGTGGTCTTGTAAACTTCCAGCACATCATTGCCGTCTATCGTAACCCCCGGCATACCGTAACCCACTCCACGCGTGGCGATGGTGTCCACCTTCAGGTGAAAATCCCTGTGGCTGAGTTCCGCATATTGATTGGACTCACAGAAAAAAACAATCGGAAGATCCCACAAAGCGGCCATATTCATAGTTTCATGGACAATCCCTTCGTTACTGGCACCTTCGCCGAAAAAAACCAATACAACCTGATCTGTTTTCCGCAGCTTTGAAGACATGGCCACTCCTGCACCAAACGCAAGACCTGCGCCAAGAATCGCATTACCGCATAGTATCCCCTTAGACATATCGCACATGTGCATTGACCCGCTACGCCCCAAACAACAGCCGGTTTTTTTGCCATAAAGTTCCGCCATCATATTCTTGGGATCCATGCCTTTTGCGAGGGCTTGGCCGTGTCCACGATGTGTCGGGCCGATATAGTCATTTTCGTTCAGTGCAAGACACGCCCCGGTCGCGGATGCCTCCTGACCGATAGATACATGAATCCAGCCCGGGAACTTTCCATTTTTAAATAATTCCGTCGACCTTTGTTCAAACCTGCGAATCAAGGTCATCGTGTAATACATCTTGAGCTTCAAATCCTTTGAAATTCTCATTTTCTTTTCACTCCTCTTTTTATTCCTGATGTTTAACAACACCATCAAACACCAAATGCTGAACATCTTCGATAATTTTTTCAATTGAACGCGGCCCTTTCGGCTGATACCACTGATAAAACCAGTTCACCATTCCCATA
>JAFCZI010000338.1 GCA_019314425.1 Deltaproteobacteria bacterium
TTCAGATCCATTCTTTTCCCATTGGGTATAATCCCCAAAATAGGAAATGGTGGGGGCCCATCGGTCCCGGCAGTGCTCGACGGTGGACGGATGGAGAAGATATGTGCCACCCGGGCCGATATCCCTGATTGCGTCAAGACAAGGGTCAAGGTCAAAATCGGAGTCAATGCCTTTCACGATTCGCTTGATCCGCTCGATTAACTCCCCGTCGATGATGGTTTTTTCATAGGAAACGGTCAGAATGTTGTCCAGAACCCCTACCGATTCATTGAGCAGGTGAGCGCCTGCCAGCATGGCCATCATAAGGTTCTGCATGGTTTCGAAACCGGCCTGGTAGTCGACCGTTTTGGAATCGGTGAGCCCCGGCATGGCCCGGACCGGGATATGGTAAAAATCAAGTCCCATCTGATAGTTGATGGTGTTGATCATTATGCCTTCCGGCGTTCCGGTCACATACCCGCCGGTACGCATGTCAGCGGCCGTCGCGCTGGGGCAGTAGACTGCCGGTGTCCCGGGATTGACCAATTGGGAAAGGGTTATTCCCGCCAGAATTTCGGCGTTTTGCAAAACGGCCGTACCCATGAAACTGATCGGCGCGGTAACGCCGGCCAGCGGGGCGCACAGCACCGTCACGATTTGATTGCGACGGGCAAAACGGATCAGGGTTTCAACTGCGTCCCAGGACCAGGTCAGGGGGCTGATGGCCCCCACGCTAACCGCAATGCAATGGTGGTTAGCGAGAACATTTCCGCCCCCCATGGCAATTTCCATCATGTCGAGTTGGGATCGGGCGTGGGGTCCGGCGGTCATAAAGCCATTGACCGGCTTGTCCGTGTGGCGCAGTATTTCATGCATCAGGTGCAGGTGCTTTTCTTTCTGGGGGATATCCTGCGGATCCACGGCGATCATGCCCACCAGATCGTAAACCGCACCCGCCTGGTAAATTTTTTGAAAATTAGCTACGTCTGCAAGGGTTCCGGTTCTCCGGCCATGGTCCAGATCCTGGACATGGACGGGTCCTGCAATGGGCTGTACCAGAAAGCCCTGACCTAGAATTCGGCTGTTGGTTTCGTTGCGGGCCGTCCAATGCACTTTTCCCGGAACAGTTTTTATGCAGGATTCGACCATTTTTGTGGGAAGCCTGACAATGTCTCCGTCGACCCTGGCGCCGTGCTTTTTGAAAATTGAAATGGCTTCCGGGTGATGTACGGAAACGCCGGTTTCCGCAAGCAGAGCAAGTGTCGCTTCATGAATGCGCGGAAGTTTATCCTTGCCGATGACTTCGAATTTGTTCGGTAGTGTCATTCAATTGCCTCCATGATGCACTGTTGCAAAATGGCTTGTCAAATTTTTGAGAAAAGATGATTATATAAATTCCATCAAATACAACCAAAGGTACCTTTATGGGCAAACATTTTTCAAGCTATAAGCCCTGAAACTGTTCATAAAACAACGCAGAGGGAAATATCGCACACATTGGTTTCGGTAACCTTGGTTTTAATGGCATCGTCGGTTTTTTTAAGCGCTGCCAGTATGTCATGTTCGGCCAGATGGCAGTATATGTCGACATTATTTTCTTTTGCCCGGATCATTGTGGACCCGTCGACGATGCCGCCGGCATACTCGGTGGGGCCGTCGGTGCCGTCGGTGCCCAAAGAACAGATCACGATCGGTTCATCGGGGATCAGATCAAGGGCTGCACCGGCTGCTAATTCCTGGTTACGACCGCCTTTCCCCGAAACCGGTTCATCGATGCGGACCATGGTTTCTCCGGTAGCAATAATCGCGCAGGGGGGCGTGAGCGGGTGGTTGAACCGTTTGGCTTCCATGGCAATAGATGCCAGGGTGCGGCCCACCTCCCGACTTTCCCCCTGAAGAAGACTGGTCAAGATCAGAGACCTTAGCCCCAATTGTTCTGCTCTCGTGGCGGCGGCTTCAGACAGCTGCCTGGTTTTGACCACCATGAGGTTGTATATTTTGCTTTCATCCAGGGTTTTGGGAGTCTCTTTATCCGGGGACGGCGCCGTCAAATAGTCTTGTACCGCGGATGATACCTTGTCCCATAGACCGTATTTTTTAAGTACAGCGATGGCATCGGCCACCGTTGATGAATCCGGATGGGTCCAGTCCGTGTTCCATTCCATAGGATCGCCGATGGCATCCGATACCGTCAGGGCAATTGCCGTGGCCGGGAAGATTTTTTCAGCCAACCGACCGCCTTTGATCTGCGAGAGGTGCCGCCGAACCGTCATGATTTCTTTGATTTCAGCACCGGAATTAACTAAAAGATCGTTTGCTTGTATTTTATCTTCAATACGGATGCCTTCAACCGGCAGCATTGATAATGCAGAAACACCGCCGGACATTAAACAAAATACCAGATCCGCTTCACCGGCCTTTTCGGCAATCGCCGCAATTTCAAGGGCTGCTTCATAACTCCTGCGATCAGGATAGGGGTGAGCGGCTTCGACCACCTTGATTCGGGAAAGGCGAGAGGTTATCTGGCCGTCTTTAACGGAAATAAAACCCTCCGTGATTCGGTCTGTGAGTATTTCCTCAAGGGCTACCGCCAGGGGAAAAGTTGCTTTCCCGGAACCGACCACATAGATGTGGCGGATTCGGTCCAGATCAAACGTGCGTTCGCCTACCTGCAACAGGTTGCCGTTAAGTTT
>JAFCZI010000339.1 GCA_019314425.1 Deltaproteobacteria bacterium
GGGGCCTCAGAAGACTTTTTTCAGGCGTTTTCCGCGTTATATCTTCGAACGTAGAAGTCGTTTGAAATCTCTTGCCGGGAGATGTGGGTTTGCTGGATTTAATGCCCATACTTTGCTCCGAATCCCAAGTTAAAATTACCTATGTCTGTTTGTTCTTTACGCTTCTAGAAATTACGTGCCTTCGAAAAACTCGATGCTTTCGCCCGGAGCAAGCTGAACAATTGCTTTTTTCCAATGAGGTTTCCGGCCCACATGCTTTCCCATTCTTCTGCTCTTGCCACGCATGTTCATGGTTCGCACATCCAATACTTTGGTCTTGAAGAGGGCTTCAACGGCCCGCCGGATCTCAATCTTATTGGCCTGCCTGTGGACCTTAAAAGAAACCTGGTTCACTTCCCCTTTTTGCAGGTTGGCTTTTTCCGTGATGTGCGGCTCCTTGATCACTTGATAGATATCCACTACGAACCCAATGCCTCCTGTATCTTATCAACGGCCATCCGCTCAAGAAAAAGGGTGTCATATTTCAGGATGTCATAAACATTCAATCCCTCATGTCGCATCACCTTTACCTTCGGCACGTTCTTAGAAGATTTCTCCAGGTTTTCCGATTTGACATTCGTCACAATCAGCGCCTTTCGGACATCAAACTGATTCATAGCCTCAACAAAACGTTTGGTCTTGATTTCAGGAAGGGAAAAATCATCTATGACAAACATCTGATCACACTGGACCTTGTCGGAAAGGGCCATGCGTAACGCGGACCTCTTAACTTTTTTAGGAACTTTTTGATCATACTTTCGCGGAGAGGGCCCAAAAGCCACCCCGCCACCCTTTCTGGTGGGAGACGACGCCGTACCGACTCTCGCCCTGCCCGTTCCTTTCTGTCGCCAAAGTTTGGCACTGGAGCTTTTTACGGCAGCTCTGTTCTTCACTGCCGCAGTACCCGATCTGCGCCCCGCCAGTTGAGCAACCACCACCTGATGAAGGATATGCTTCTTGATTGGAACTGAAAACACATCTCCTTTCAGTTCAACCTCCGATACTTTTTCTTTCTGTAAGTTATATACGTCCAAGACTGTCATTCGACGCCCCTGCCTGCATAATTTAGATTTAAAAAACTAGAAATTAACCGCTTAGTACACATTGAACAGATCAAAACAACCCACCCATTCACAGTCTTGAATCTATGAAGCTTTAACAATTTCCAAAAGATTCCCCGGCGCACCGGGAACAGGTCCCCTAATCAATAAAACATCCATATCGGGTCTTATATCGACCACCTTCAAATTCTTGGTCGTTACATGAGTATAACCCATCCTGCCGGGCATTTTCCTTCCCTTGACCACCTTGGCAGGATCAGCGCTACAGCCGATAGATCCCGGAACTCGATGGGATCGGGATCCGTGGGTTTTCCTTCCCCCGCTAAATCCCCATCGCTTTATAACACCCGCAAATCCCCTGCCCTTGCTTCTTCCCCGAACGTGGACCGTATCGCCGATGGAAAAGATATCGGATTTGATTTCCTGTCCCAGTTCAAACGCATCCACATCATCCACTCGCACCTCATTCAGGTAAGTGAAACATTTGCCGCCGGACGCCTCAAAATGCCCTTTCAGGGGTTTGTTGGTTCTTTTCTCATCTCTAGCCCCAAAACCGATCTGAATGGCATTGTAACCTTCTTTTTCAAGCGTCTTTTTCTGCGTCACGACACAGGGTTCCATCTTCACTACGGTGACCGGTTCGCTTTTTCCCCCTTCGAGGAAGTACCTTGTCATACCTATTTTCTTACCAAAAAGCTTGTTGACCATAAGAATTCAACTCCAATATCACCGTCTACCGATTCCGCAGCATTTACCACCGAGCGATTATAGAAAGGCGTCTAAAACCTTCTCAAAACACACGCGTTGGCTATAACTTGATCTCCACATCCACACCAGCCGCCAAGTCAAGTTTCATGAGGGAATCAACGGTCTGCTGTGTCGGTTCCAATATATCCATTACCCGCTTGTGGGTTCTTATCTCAAACTGTTCCCGGCTCTTTTTGTTCACATGAGGCGACCTGAGCACACAAAACTTGTTGATCACCGTGGGCAATGGGATGGGTCCTGCCACCCTTGCGCCGGTTTCCCTGGCGGTATCGACGATTTCCAGAGCGGCGCGATCCAGCAATTTATAATCATATGCTTTTAAGCGGATCCGGATTTTTTGGTTGGTTAGCATGCCCCACTCCCTTTATTCAATAATTTCGCTGATGACGCCGGCCCCGACGGTTCTGCCACCCTCGCGAATAGCAAACCGCAGTTCCTTTTCCATGGCGATGGGAGTAATCAGAACAACCTCCATGGCCACATTATCCCCCGGCATCACCATTTCCACACCTTCCGGAAGCGTTGTAACACCCGTCACATCCGTTGTCCTAAAATAGAATTGCGGACGATATCCATTGAAAAACGGCGTATGCCGTCCACCCTCTTCCTTCGTCAAGATGTAGGCTTCTGCCTTGAACTGTGTGTAGGGCTTGATAGATCCCGGCTTCGCAACCACCTGTCCACGTTCTACTTCGTCCCGTTTCGTACCACGAATCAGAACACCAACATTGTCGCCCGCGATCCCCTGATCCAAAATCTTTCGGAACATCTCAACACCCGTGCAGACCGTCTTCAGGGTGTCT
>JAFCZI010000340.1 GCA_019314425.1 Deltaproteobacteria bacterium
GAAGCCTATGGGTTTGTATCAGGCGCCGAAGGGGTCAAGGCTTTTTTAGACCAGATTGAGAACCGGCCCAGTAAAATATTTGCACTGATCCCCCCGATGGTTTGTCTGAGCCCTGCGGTCGCGCCCCTTTTCATTTCCCCTGATGAAACAAGCAACCTCTTAAAAGACCCCCGTATTATCGGGTTAGGGGAATCCTACTGGCAGGGCACCATACTGACCCCTGACAATCGTGTTCTGAAACTGATCCAGGAAACCCTCAAGGCAGGTAAATCAGTGCAGGGGCATTCCGCAGGCGCCTTTGATGAAAAATTAGCCGCCTATGCCGCAGCCGGCGTTCAATCCTGTCACGAAGCCATCTCCACAGACGACGTTATCTCCCGGTTGGAACAGGGTTTATACGCCATGATACGCGAAGGCGACATTCGCCGTGACCTGGAAATTATCCTGCCATTGAAGGATAAAATTGATCTTCGAAGGGTCATCCTGGTAACAGACGGTTCCAATCCCGGCGACCTCATCGAGCATGGTTATCTGGTTGACGTGGTGCAAAAAGCGGTGGACATGGGGTTCAGTCCCATCGAAGCCGTTCAGATGGTCACGCTGAATCCGGCTGAACACTTCAGGCTGGATCACCTCATCGGTGGAATCGCCCCGGGTCGTAACGCCGACATCCTCCTTCTTCCCGAACCGGGAATTATGAAGCCGGAACTGGTTATCTCAAACGGACGGATTGTAGCCGAAAACGGGCGGATAACGGTGGAAATACCGGCGGTGCCCTACCCCGACAACCTCCTGAAAACGGTCAAGATCGATCCCGTCTCTCCACTCGATCTGGCCATTCCAGCGGAAGATGACCATGAAACCGACTCAATTCGCATCATCGATATTCAGCCGGGAGGCCTGGTCACCCGGGAAGGAAAAATGACCCCCAGGATCGTCAACGGCCAGCTCGTGGCTGACCCTGAAAGAGATTTGTTAAAGGTCGTGTTCATTGAAAGAATCAGCGGTCGAGGGGAGAGGTTCACCGGCTTTATCCGGGGATGGGGGCAAAAAAGAGGAGCGGTTGCCACCACCCTTTGCTGGGATACTGTGGGCATAGTGGCGATCGGCGCCAATGACTATGACCTCGCAGCGGCCATAAACCGCGTCATCGAACTCCAGGGGGGGACGGTTCTATCTGTGGACGGAAATTTCCTGACGGAGATCCCATTGGACATCGGGGGATATATTTCTCGACTGAAGATACCGGATATTGCGTCCAAGCTGGAGGACTTTCAGAAAGCCATTGAATCTCTCGGCTCCGGGCTTTCCTTTGCCCACCTCAGCCTCAACGTACTGACCACCGCCGCTATTCCCTTCATCCGCATGACTGAAAAGGGCTACTACCGCTTCAGGGAAAAAGATATTGTGGCGCGGTATTAGGAATTTCGGCATTATGTTGAGCCCATTTCAAAATGTTCAATTTTGATGGCGTCGTAAAAAGTCCCAGCTACTGCGTTGCAGTGATTTTTTAGAATCTCAACATACTACATGTATGCCTACGATCCTGAAAACCCACTACGCCTTGGATATGGAACCTTTTACAACGCCATCATAGATAGCACTGAATACAGAAAAACCATACCGGAAATATCACCTGCGAAGGAAGAAAGGAAGAGAGAATGGAAAAGAGAATGGAATTCATTACAAAAGAAGAGATCGAGCCGCGAATAAGCCGCTTTCAACGTGTTCTTGCCAAGGCAAATCTGGACGGGGCCTTTATTCTGCAAAATGTGGATATTTTCTATTTTTCAGGCACAATTCAGGCTTCCGCTTTGTTTATCCCCCGAGAGGGCAGCCCGATTTTAATGGTTCAAAAGGCTTTGGAAAGAGCGCGAAAAGAATCTCCCCTTGAAAAGATAGTCCACATGAAAAGTCACAGCCAGGTAGGTCAAGTACTCAAAGATTTTGGTTTTAACAGGCTGGAGACCGCAGGTCTTGAGATGGACGTATTGCCGGTCAATATATACTTCGGATACAAAAAGAACTTCCCGAAATGTCGCTGGGCAAATATTTCAGGAGAGATACGCAGGCTGCGTATGATCAAATCCACCTACGAAATCAATCAAATCAGGCGTGCGGCAATTATTCTCAACAAGGGGTTTATCGAGATAGGTGAACGGATGCGGGAAGGGATGACCGAATTGGAGGCAGACGGATGGCTTGCGTTGATTGCGCGCCGAGAAGGTCATATGGGAATAATCCGCATGCGTGGATGGAATCAGGAAATGATGCATGCCCATGTGCTATCCGGAGAAAACGGCTCGAAACTTTCGCATCTTAACAGCCCGAATGGGGGGACCGGCAACACACCGGCCATGGCACAAGGCGCCGGAAATCGTCGCATAAAACAAAATGAACCCATCGTCATCGACTATGGCATCGCCGTAAATGGTTATACCGGCGACCAGACCAGAACTTTTGTGATTGGCAATCTATCAAAGACCCTTGAAAAAGCACACGATTGTTCAGGAGATATCCATCGTTTGTTAGCAAGGGAGGTCAAACCGGGGACCTCCTGTGCCGATATATACGACCTTTCAGTGGGAGAAGCCGAAAACAAGGGGTATGGCGATTTTTTTATGGGGCACGGGGAGGGGCGTGTTAAGTTCGTTGGTCATGGCAT
>JAFCZI010000084.1 GCA_019314425.1 Deltaproteobacteria bacterium
CCTTTGAGTATCGGTTCAGCGGTTCCATGATTACCAATGAACATTATCAGACGGCGGATCTCATGCTGGTGGATATGGGGGATGATACCTATGCCATTGAGGTGGTGTCGGACGGGGGCAGGGCGTTGCTTCAAGGAAGCGCGGCCGTACCGGCGGATGAACACACTATTAAAAACATCGAAGGGCGAAAGCATGTGGTTCAGGATGAAATCCATCTCTCCATGCCGAGGAAAAGTTTGCCGGCATTCCTGGAAAAACAGCAGCAGTCGAAGGTGATTGATCGGCGTGCGGACCGGTGTTTTTCATGTGGTGCATGTGTTCTGGTCTGTCCTACCTGTTACTGCTTTCACGTGGAAGAGGAGGTGGACCTTTCGCTTCAGGCGGGCCGTCGCACGCGAAGCTGGGATGGGTGTATGCTGGAGGGGTTTGCATCTGCTGCCGGGGGGCATAATTTCAGGGAAACGCCGGCCAATCGGCTTCGTCACCGTATTCTGCGAAAGGGGAAATACCTTCCCGAGCATTTCCATCTGCCCGGCTGCGTCGGGTGCGGTCGGTGCGCGCGGGCCTGTGTGGCGGGCATTGCCTCTCCCCTTGAAATCATCAACGAGATGAACCGTTCGATCTATCTTCCCGAGGTGGCTATCCTTCAAAAAATCGAAGATATGAATGAAAAGGACCGGTTCTTTGAATTCACCCTGGAAGGCCGCGATCTGGATCACCAGCCCGGGCAATTCGTGGAGTTGTCCATCCCCGGCATCGGGGAAGCCCCCTTTTCCATCTCCTCTTCTCCCACAAAAAAGGGCGGCTTCGAAATGTTGATTCGAAATGTGGGAAAAGTCACCGAAGCGGTTCACCGTCTGGTGCCGGGCGACAAAGTGGGCATTCGAGGTCCCTTCGGCTCTCATTTTGCGCTGGAAAGATACCTTGGGAAGGACCTGCTTTTTATTGCGGGGGGGCTGGGTCTTGCCCCGCTCCGGTCGGCCATCAATTATGTTATGGACAAGCGGGAAGATTACGGTCAAGTGATCATCCTTTCAGGGGCCAGGGACCGATCCCAGAGGCTCTTTCCCGAGGAAGTCAAACGGTGGTCCCGGGCGCCGGATACCCTTGTCCTGGAAACCCTGGACCATGGGGATGCCCAGTGGCCCGGGCAGACCGGCGTTATCACCACCCTGTTCCCCCTAGTGGAAGACCGTATTATCCCCTCCAACACCAAGGCGTTCATCGTGGGGCCGCCGATCATGTACCGCTTCGTCATTCAGGAACTGGAAAAGCTGGGTTTTGATCATAAAGACATCCTGGTGTCACTGGAGCGGCGCATGGAATGTGGTGTGGGAAAATGCGGTCACTGCCAGATCGACGACATCTATGTGTGCCAGGAAGGACCGGTTTTTACCTATGATTCAATCCGTGAATCCATGGAGGCGTTATGAGCACGAAACCGAAAGTGGCGTTTTTCGATTTTGCATCCTGCGAAGGGTGTCAGCTTCAAATCGCCAATCTGGAAGAGGAAATTATCGATTTGGTGAACCTGGTGGATGTGGTGGAGTTCCGGGAGGTGATGACGGAAAAGGCCCCCGCCTACGACATTGCTTTTATCGAAGGCTCTATGACCCGGGAAACAGATGAAGCGCGCCTGCGGGATATCCGTGAGCGGTCCGGGCTACTGGTGGCTCTGGGCGCCTGTGCCGCCACCGGTGGTTTGAACAGACTCAAAAATGTTCGCGGTAACCTCGAACAGGTGAGACGGGATGTGTATGGGAGCGATTGGGATCGTCCCCATCTGGACACCTATGCCACCCGGGCCGTTGATGAAGTGGTTAAGGTGGATTTTCACATTCATGGATGCCCCATCAACCGGGAAGAATTCCTCCGGGTGGTGGAAGCCCTCGCATTGGGCACAAAGCCTGAAATCCCCGACTATCCCGTGTGCGCGGAATGCAAAATAAAAGAAAATGTGTGCCGCTTTGATCTGGGCGAAATCTGTCTGGGACCCATCGTTCGCGCCGGCTGTGGGGCGATTTGCCCCAGTAACGGTGTCGGGTGCGAGGGGTGCCGCGGCATTATTCCCCATGCCAACCAGAATGCCATGAAAGACATTTTAGCTGAACACAATCTGACCGTGGAACAAATTACTGAAAAATTCAATCTGTTCCCCCTTTACCTGGAGGTGACTCCGTGACAGGAAAGTTGATTCGCATTGACAACACCCATATTTCAAGGGTGGAAGGCCATGGGAATATCGTGGTGCATATGGCGGGTGACCGTCTTGACCGGGTGGAATGGCAGATCCCCGAAGCCCCCCGTTTTTTCGAATCCATGGTGGTGGGCAGGGACTGGAGCGAGATCAGCCTGATTACCTCGCGCATCTGCGGCATTTGTTCCATCGGCCATACTTTCGCGTCCCAGAAGGCCACGGAAGCGGCCATGGGCATCACCATTACGGAACAGACCCGGCGTTTGCGGGAAATTCTCAACCATGCGGAAAATTTGCAGAGCCATATCCTCCACGTATGCTACCTGGTGCTGCCGGATCTTCTGGGGGTGGGGAGCGTTTTACCGCTGATCGAAACGAATCGGGACGTGGTGCTTCTGGCCATCCGGCTCCATCGGCTGGCCAACGAGACCTGCGACAAAATCGGCGGTCGAACTACGCATCCCATACGGGCTTGTGTTAATGGCTGGAGCATGTTCCCCGACAAAAAGACGTTACGGGAAATTCGAGATCACCACGTGACGGCGCTGGAGGACCTCAAAACCCTGGCGGAATTTGTTCAATCCCTTGCCCATAAACTGCCTGATTTTGAGCGGGAAACGGAGTACGTCAGCCTGACAAATTCGCTGGACTATGCCCTTTATGACGGTGTCATCAAATCGAGCGATGTGGACGATGTCATACAACCTCGGGATTATGAGCGGGTGACCAACGAATATGTGGATGATCGGTCCACGGCCAAATGGACCCGTTTTAACCGGGATGCTTACGCCGTGGGGGCACTGGCGCGATTCAACAATAACCATTCCCAACTGACCGATGGCGCGAAAGCCATTGCCGCGCAATTGGGGCTTTCAGCACCCTGTCACAACCCCTTCATGAACAGTGTGGCCCAGGTGGTGGAGTGCGTATTTTCCGCAGAAAAAACCATCGAATATTCACAATGGTTACTGGATAACGGGATCAAGGAAGAGGATAGAGGGTTTACGGTTCGTGAGGGCCGTGGTGTGGGTGCGGTGGATGTGCCACGGGGGGTCCTGTTCCATGACTACACCTATGATGGAAAAGGGAAATGTGTGGAGGCCAATCTGGTGATCCCCACCAACCAGAACCATGCCAATATACAGGCGGACATGGCAGCTCTGGTGCCCGTCATAAAGGACATGCCCAGCGAAAAAATAACCCTGACGCTGGAAATGCTGGTGCGTGCGTATGACCCCTGTATTTCATGCTCAACCCATTGTGTTGATTTGAGAAGATCTTAAGCTTGATGGCGTCGTAAAAAGTCCCATCTACTTGGGTTGCAGTGATTTTGCAGCATCTCAACATACTGCAGGTCTGCCCCGACGATCCTGAAAAACCACTACGCCTTGTATTCGGAAAGTTCGGGATTTTCAGTAATGCTCTTAGCGGTGGTATCCATATTAAGTCTTTATTACCTGATGTTCTGTCACAAAAAACAAGAAGTTCATTGACTGAAAACCCTAAAACTTGAAACTGCGGCGTTGCCGATTTAGGATTCAGTCCCGGTTCTTTCGCGCCATGGCCTGCAAATCCTCATTGATGAATTTCCGGGGCACCAACGTTACCCGCCGGCAATTTCCCAATGGGCTTTCATCCACCAGAAGGGGACACTCGTATGCTTCTTCCAGGGTCTTGAAGGTGAGTACCTCCGCCGGCGGACCCATTTTAACAATCCGTCCTTTTTTGAGCAGCATTAGGCGGTTACCGTACATGGCCGCCAGGTTGATATCGTGGGATACCATCACAATGGTGAGGTCTTTTTCCGCCCGCAGCTTTTCCATCAGATCCATGATCCGCACCTGATGGGCCAGATCCAGGGCCGCCGTGGGTTCATCAAGCAGGATGATCTGCGGTTCCTGACAGATGGCCCTGGCAATAAATACCCTTTGGCGTTCCCCACCGCTCAACTGATCCATTTTTCGCTCGGCCAGGGGGTCCACTCTTGTAAAGGCCATGGCTTCTTCAGCCATCTGAATATCCTGATCCCTTTCCAATCCTAAAAGACCCATACGGGGTGCTCGGGCCATGAGGATTAATTCTCTGACGGTAAACGGAAGATCTTCGGGAACGGTTTGAGGGACCAGGGCCATGATCCTTGCCAGAGAACGTCGGGAGTATTTTGCTATGGGGATCCCTGCAATTTCAAGGGTTCCCTTCTGAAAATGCGTGATGGCGGACAGGATTTTCAGCAGAGTGGTTTTTCCCGAACCGTTGGGACCGATAACGATGAAAAATTCCCCTTTGGGCACGGAAAAGGAAACATCCTGAAGTACCGACAGGGATCCATAGGCGGCATGCAGGGAGGTGGCTTGGATGGATGGTTTCATGATGATTTTTTTAACAATATGATGAAAAGGGGTGCGCCGATCATAGCGGTGACGACGCCGGCGGGCATTTCCCCCTGTTCCGGCAGTGTCCTGGCCAGTATATCACAAAGCACCACGTAGGCGCTCCCCCCCAGCAGGCAGGCGGGAACCAGCACCCGGTGGTCCGGTCCCACCACAAGCCTCAACAGGTGGGGAATGACCAGCCCCACAAAGCCGATGGGCCCGCAGGCCGCTACCGTGGCGCTGACCATGATGGAGGTCGCCACCAGAAGGATTGCGGTGATCACTTTAATGTTAACCCCCATGGTTTGGGCCAGTTCTTTGCCCATGAGAAAGAGGTTCATGGTATTGGAAAGACAGAAAATCAAAACGGTACAGGGCACCACCACCGCAGTCAGCAGCCAGACCTGTGGAAGGTCCGCCATGGACAGATCCCCCATGAGCCAGAAGATGATGTTATGAAGACGGTCGTCCTGGGTGATGGATATGAGAAACATGATAAAAGCCCCACAGAACGCATTGACCATGACCCCTGAAAGAAGAAGGATGTTTTTTTTCAGCATGGTTTTGCCCGACGTCATAAACAGGAGAAGCAACAGGGTGGCCATGCTGCCGACAAAAGCGGCGAGGCTTACGCCGGGAAAAGGGGACATGCCCGTCAGGATGCCGATAATGGCCCCGATGCCCGACCCGCTTGAAATGCCCAGAATATAGGGTTCGGCCAGGGGATTCCGAAGCAGGGCCTGGAAAACCAATCCCCCCAGCGACAGGGCCGCACCGACCAGCATCGCCAGAAATACACGGGGCAGGCGGATGCGCCAGATAATGGTTTCAAGCATGGCGTCTGCCTTCTCTATGCCGGCAAGAGAGAATAACGTCTCTTTGAAGTTGCTGCCGGTAGATCCCACGGAGATGCCCAGAACCATGGTTACGGCGAGAACAGAGATGCCCAGAATCAATATGATCCATATGCGTTTTAAAACGCGCGGTCTTTGGGTTTTCACGGTTTTTTCCTGTAGAGATCCGGATGAATCGCTTCAGCAACCTGTTCCAGACCATCAATGAGCCGGGGTGTGGGACGGTCGCAGAGATTGGAATCCAGAAGCAGGATGCGGCTGTCCCGAACAGCGGGCATGGAAGGCCATTGGGACCATTGTTTTTTGACATGCTCAAAACTGGCGCCTCTGGCCATGGAGGTGATAATCATGACGTCGGGGGAAAGGCCCAGGACCTGCTCACGGCTGTACCTTGGGTAGGGCACAGGGCCTTCCGCAAGATTTCTGCCCCCGGCCATGACGATCAATTCGTGAATATAGGTCTGGGTGCCCGCGGAAACAATGGGTGAAACGCCGATTTGAAAAAATACACGGGGTTTGTCAGGTGATGTGGCCACCCGGGATTTCACCTGTTCCATACGGGTGCGCATATCGGAAACGATGGCTTGCGCCTTTTGGTCGGCGCCCAGGAGACGGCCCATCTGAATGATGGTTTCAAGGATGGCGTTCATGTCTTTGGGATCAACGGCATAGACGGGTATGCCTAAATGTTCCAGTTTTCTGACCACCGCTATGGGGTTCCCGTCCTTAATGCCGATACAGAGATCCGGTTTCAGGGCAACGATTTTTTCAAGATCCAGGTGAACATAGGAGCCCACGCTGGGCAGCTTTTCAGCCGCAGCCGGAAAATCACTGAACCGCGAGACACCCTTCAGGAGATCCTCCTTGCCCAGGGCAAAAATGATTTCAGTAATGCTTGGCGCCAGGGAAACAACCCGTTTGAGGTCGTCCGGCACGGTCATTTTCCGGTCCAGTTCATCCGTCACCACCCGGGCGTTCGGCTGTTGTCCATGAAGCGCAAAAAGGCCCGTAAGGAAAAAGAAAACACTCAGGAGAACTGTCTTTTTTGCGGTAGCAGTAAGCTGTAAAGCGCGTCGGCGCATTTTACCCTCTCGTTATTCTTATCTTAAAAATTCAGAATATAGCGGCCTCCCGGCTTTTTTGAAAGAACTTTTTTATGAACATAAAAATGATTTTTCTGAAGCCCTTTTCTTCCGGTCCCGGTTCCTGCACCTTCCATATCTGAACGGGAATTCACATGGGGGCATTTTTAACTTGCATTTCATCATGTTATTGTTTATAAAGCTCGGATATTTTTTGGCTTGGATTTTTGGGAAACGTTCTTAGGTTGTTCTGCGAAGATGATTTAAACGTTGATGTTGACATGTATGAGGCATCTTGAGAGGTGATCGTTTCGCTTCAGATGCCTTATTTTCTTTGATGGTTATCTCTATATGGAAGTATTTTCTGTCGGTATAAAAGGGAAGGATGTTCACCAGGTGGAGGCGGAAACCCTTTCGGTTGCCGAGGCGCTGGAACATCTGAAAGTGGGTGGACTGGACCGTGTGGTGGCGGTGAAGGTGAATGGGATCCCCTGCGATCTTTCGGCTGAGATAGGTCCGGATACGGAGCTGGAACCCATTTACCTGCATTCTGATGAGGGCTTGGAAATCCTTCGACACAGCACTTCACATGTGATGGCCATGGCCGTTAGAGAACTCTTCCCCGGCGTGAAAGTGACCATCGGACCCGCCGTGAAAGATGGGTTCTATTACGATTTTGATTACGAACGGCCTTTCCGGGAGGATGATCTTCCGCGTGTGGAAGAAAAGATGAAGGAGATTATTAAAGCGAATCTCCCCTTTGCCAGAAAAGAGATGGTTGTTTCGGAAGCAGTGGCGTTTTTCAAAGCGCAGGGTGAGGATTACAAGGTTGAACTCATCGAAGACCTTGGGGTTGAGACGGTCTCCCTTTACACCCAGGGGAATTTTACGGACCTGTGTCTCGGGCCGCATATTCCTTCCACCGGTATGATTAAGGCGTTTCATTTGGTTAAGGTGGCGGGTGCATACTGGCGGGGCGATGAACATCGGCCCATGCTGAGTCGCATATACGGTGTGGGTTTTTCCGACCGGAAGCAGTTGAAAAAGCATCTCCACATGTTGGAGGAGGCCCGAAAACGGAATCATGTGAAGCTCGGGACTCAGCTGGAGCTTTTCAGTACCCATGAAGAAGTGGGTGCGGGAATGGTTGTCTGGCACCCCAACGGCGCTATGTTGCGTTACCTTCTGGAGGATTTTGAGATTTCGGAGCATCTCAAAAGGGGCTATGAACTGGCGAAAGGCCCGGAAATCCTGAAGACGGACCTGTGGAAAAAATCCGGGCATTTTGACAATTACCGCGAAAACATGTACTTTACCGAGATTGATGGGCTGTCCTATGGTATAAAACCCATGAATTGCCTTTCCCATATGCTGATTTACGGTTCCAAAATCAGAAGTTATCGTGACTTGCCCAAGCGGTATTTTGAATTGGGAACGGTCCACAGACACGAGCGGTCAGGGGTTTTGAACGGTCTTTTCCGGGTTCGGGAATTTACCCAGGATGACGCTCACATTCTCTGTACGCCCGAGCAGCTCAATGGTGAGATCAAAGGTGTCCTTGATTTTGTTAAAGACGTGATGGGGATTTTTCAGTTCGATTATGAATTGGAAATCAGTACACGCCCCGAAAAATCCATCGGCTCCGATGAGGACTGGGAACTGGCTACCGAGGCGCTTATCAAAGCCATGGATGAGCTTCAATTGAACTATGAGATTAATGAAGGCGATGGCGCTTTTTACGGTCCCAAGATTGATGTCAAGCTTGAGGATGCTTTGGGTCGAAAATGGCAGTGCGCAACTATCCAGTGTGACTTCACACTTCCTGAAAAATTTGATTTGGCCTTTATTGGAAGAGATGGAGGAAAACACCGGCCTGTTATGATTCACCGGGTTTCACCGGGTGATACTCGGCGCTATTGAGCGATTTATCGGTGTTTTGATAGAGCATTATGCCGGTGCGTTTCCCACATGGCTGGCTCCGGTACAGGCCACCCTCCTTACGGTGACAGACCGAAATATTCCGTTTGGTGAAAAGATGGCTGAAGCACTTCTGACGGCAGGTATTCGGGTGGTGTCCGATTTCAGAAATGAAAAGTTGGGTCTCAAGGTGCGGGAGGCCCAGTTAAAAAAGATCCCTTATATGTTGATTATTGGGGATAAAGAATGCGATAATGGTGGCGTAACCCCGAGGAAAAGGAATGGTCAGAATCTCTCTTTGATGGGGGCAAATGAGTTTATTGACCTGATTACCGAGGAGTGCAAGCAGAGGAGGGAATGGCAATAAGAAAAAAATCTGACGACGTAAGGATCAATGAGAAGATCCGTTCCGAGAAAGTGAGACTGATCTCCGCTGAAGGAGAGCAGTTGGGAATTTTGTCTCTTGAGGACGCTCTGAATGGGGCCAAGGATGTAGGGTTGGACCTGGTTGAGGTCGCGCCGAATTCAGATCCACCGGTTTGCCGTGTGATGGATTATGGTAAGTTCCGGTATGAAGCAAGCAAGAAAGTTCAGGAGGCGCGCAAGAAAACCCGGGGCGGCCAGATGAAGGAAATTAAACTTCGGCCTCATACTGAAGATCATGATCTTGGGTTTAAGATCAAGAACCTCAGGAAATTCCTGGATAAAAAACACCGGGTGAAAGTCAGTGTCTTTTTCCGTGGTCGGGAGATGGCGTTTATGAAAGCCGGCGACGATCTTTTAAAACGCGTGGCTGAAGAAGTATCGGAAATCGGAACCGTAGACCAGCCTCCTTCCAGGGAGGCCCGGAATCGAATGACCATGGTCATTGTTCCGAGATAACAAAAAACGACAATAAGGTTCTCAGGGTTCAACACAGTAGAGACAAGGCGTGCCTTGTCTCTACTGGCGGAGATCGCAAGGGGTGTGGTGGGGTGTTTTTCCTTGAGGGCCGTATGGTGCAGTGGAGGACAGTAATGCCGAAAATGAAGACCAACCGCGGGGCAGCCAAGCGCTTTAAAACCAGTGGTTCTGGAAAAATTGTGAGAAACAAGGCTTTTTCAAGCCATATTCTTACCAAGAAAAGCACCAAAAGAAAACGGAATCTTCGAAAATCAACCGTGTTGGATTCCGCTAATCTGAAGGGAGTCAGGCGGATGATTCCGTATGCGTAGTCTTGTGGTTTCCTTAACGAAATTTTGAACCAATAACCAGCAAGTGTCCGTCCACAAATGAGAAAATTTGTTCGAGTTCAAGGAAGACAAAAATTGTAACCGCAGGAATACATAGAAGTATTTCGAGGATTGCAATTTTAGTCTGACGCCGAAATCGGGCAAATTGGCCATTTGTGGATGGGCACTTGCAACAAAGAGGGTTTGTCATGCCAAGGGTTAAAAGAGGCTTTAAAGCCAGAAGAAGACGAAAAAAAGTATTAAAGGCAGCAAAGGGATTCCGGGGGGGACACAGCAAACAGTACCGGACGGCTGAAAATGCCGTGATGCGTGCCGGGGCGTATGAATACCGCGACCGAAGGGTTCGAAAACGTGATTTTCGAAAGCTGTGGATTATCAGGATCAATGCGGCGGCCCGTGCCCACGGGATTTCCTACAGCCGATTGATTGGGGCGCTCAGTAAGGCGGGTGTTGTTCTGGATCGTAAGGTGCTTGCAGATATGGCGGTTAATGACCCGGCGGGGTTTTCCCGGGTGGCCGCGATGGCCTCGTAACGGTGCGCCGGGTGGACAAGGGCCTAACACTATGAAAGACCAGCTTCTCGAACTGGAAAAACGCGCCATTGATGAAATTAATGCCATTGATGATCCGTCCGGCCTTGAGCCGTTTCGGATCAGGTATCTGAGCAAGAAAGGCGCGCTGACATCCCTGATGAAAAGTCTGGGAACGCTTAGCCGCGCGGAACGTCCGGAAGCGGGTAAGCTTGCAAATCAAATCAAGGTAAACATTTCCCGCCATTTCCAGGATGTCAAATTATCCCTCGAAGCCAGCGGGAGCGGGGACGCGGGTTCCGTAGATGTGACCCTGCCGGGGAGAGAACCCCTTTATGGTCACCTGCATCCCATCACCTCGGTGATTAAGGAGGTGTGCCTTATTTTTTCACGGATGGGATTTCGGGTGGTCAAAGGTCCCAATGTGGAGTTGGATTATTACAATTTTGAGGCGCTCAACCTGCCCAAAGACCATCCAGCCAGGGATATGCAGGACACATTCTATATATCCGAAAATGTGGTGTTGAGAACCCACACCTCTCCTATCCAAGTGCGTGTCATGGAAACCCAAAAGCCGCCTGTCAGCATCATCGCGCCGGGAAAAGTATATCGACGTGATTCCGATGTTTCCCATACCCCCATGTTCCATCAGGTCGAGGGGCTTCTGGTGGACCGGGATGTTTCTTTTGGTGAATTAAAGGGAACGCTCACCAGTTTCATCCATCAAATGTTTGGCAGTGATACACGTCTGCGTTTCAGACCCAGTTTCTTTCCTTTTACCGAGCCCAGTGCCGAGGTGGATATCCGATGTGTTATCTGCGGGGGAAAGGGATGCCGAACGTGTTCCCATACGGGATGGTTGGAAATACTGGGTTCCGGTATGGTGGACCCTGAAGTATACGGTTTTGTTGACTATGATCCTGATGTATACAGCGGCTTTGCTTTTGGCATGGGGATTGAGAGAATCGCCATGCTGAAATATGGGATCGATGACATCCAACTCTTCTTCAAAAATGATATGCGGTTTCTGAATCAATTCTAGAGCAGTAAGCCGCAGTTTTTTTAATGCTAACAGCTAATGGCTAATCGCTAACAGCTTCATTTCAGAGTGTAATCCATGAAGGTAAGTTTAAACTGGTTGAAAGAACACGTTGATATCGCGCTTTCTCCCGAGGAACTCGGTCATGTTCTGACCATGGCGGGTTTGGAAGTGGAAGGTATCGAAGCGGTGGGGCAAAATCTGGACCATATCCTGGTGGCCAGGATTCTGGAGGTGACGCCCCATCCCAACGCCGATCGCCTGTCCCTCTGCCGGGTTGATACCGGCGCCGATGTCATTCAGGTGGTTTGCGGCGCACCCAATGCGGCCGAAGGGGTTTTGGCGCCCTTGATCCTGCCGGGCGGAAAACTTCCGGACGGTACGAAGATGAAGGAAGGCCGTATTCGGGGGGAGATTTCAAAAGGGATGCTCCTGGCAGAAGATGAAATGGGCCTGACGGATGATCATACCGGGATTATGATTCTATCTGAGAGTGCGACCCCCGGAACGCCCCTCACCCCCCTGTTACCCTTTCCCGACTGGGTTTTTGATGTGAGTATCACCCCCAACAGGCCGGATTGCGCCAGTGTTCTGGGCATTGCCAGAGAGATTGCCGCTAACACGGGAAAACAGCTGAAAAGTTTTGAAAAAGGGGTGGATGCAACGGGGCCGGCCGTGGATGGGCTGACGGACGTTTCCGTCCAGGACCCGGATGGGTGCCCCCGTTACGCGGCAGCGGTTGTGCAGGACGTTTCTCTTAAGCCGACCCCCTTTTGGATGCGTTACCGACTTTTTCAGTCCGGGGTTCGAAGCATCAGCAATCTGGTGGATGTGAGCAATTATGTGATGCTTGAAATGGGGCAACCCCTTCACGCCTTTGATTATGACAGACTGAGCGAGAACCGAATTGAGGTTCGCAGAGCGGTAAAAGGAGAGGTTTTTACAACGCTGGACGGGCTGAAGCGGGACCTGGACCCGGAAACACTGCTCATCTGTGATGGCAAAAAACCCGTTGCGCTGGCCGGTATTATGGGCGGTTTAAACTCTGAGATTCATGAAAAAACGAAAAATATTCTGGTGGAAAGTGCCTTTTTTGATCCCATTACCATTCGTCGAGGATCAAAACGGATGGGGTTGTCCACGGAGGCTTCTTATCGGTTCGAAAGAGGCGCCGATATCGGGGGCGTGATCTCCGCCCTCAACCGGGCTCTTTATTTTATTGATCTGCTGGCCGGTGGCGTGACGGCCAAGGGTATCATAGACAACTATTCCAAGCCTTTTACGGCACCCCGTATTTCTTTCCGACCGGAAAAAGCCAATGCCATATTGGGAACTTCCATCCCGAAAAGTGACATGAAAGATTACTTTGGCGCCCTTGAAATGAAGGTTGTGGAGGATGGGAATCAAGACCCTCTATATGTTATACCGCCTACCTTTAGGGTGGATATCGAACGGGAAGTGGATCTGGTGGAAGAGGTGGCAAGACTCCATGGATTCGACAATATCCCTGTGATTTCACCCCGGATCACGCCTTCCGAGGGATCGGAATCGCCTGACCTGTTGCTGCGGGATAAGGTTAGGACGATGATGATGGCATTCGGTTTTTCTGAAATCATCACCTATAGTTTTGTTTCCCCTGATTCTGTCCATGCCCTTGTGGGCGAAACGCCGGGGGGGTTGAATGCGTTTACCCGGATCATGAACCCGCTCACAGTGGAACAGTCTGTTTTGCGAACCTCTCTGATTCCCGGGCTCATGGAGACGGTCAGATACAATGTTCTCCATGAAATGGGGGATCTTAAGCTTTTTGAGTGGGGAAAGGTTTTCTTTGACAGGGAAAACGAATTGCAACCGCTTGAGAAAATCTGTCTGGCGGGCATCATGGTGGGTGTGCAAACTGAAAAATCCTGGTATAATGAGGAAAGGCCCGTTGATTTTTATGATGCCAAAGGAACATTGGCGGTGCTGTTAAAAGAACTGGGACTCAAGGGTTTCCGGTTCAAACAGGAAAAGGACCTCCCGGGATATGATGTGAGCATTTCATCCGGGATTTATTG
>JAFCZI010000085.1 GCA_019314425.1 Deltaproteobacteria bacterium
ATGAATTTGCCTATTCGGCCTCAAAGAATATCGCCCGGGGAGATTCCTGTGATTATCATTCGCTTTTGATGCTCTCCAATACCGGTTTGGGAAAGACGCATCTTTCTCAAGCCATCGGGCATACGATTCTGGCCGAAAACCCGCGATCCCGCGTGTTCTATATGACCGCAGAGGACTTCACAAACGAAATGGTCGCCTCTTTGCGAAGCCGCCGTATTGAGGCATTTAAAAGCCGATACCGTCGAATGTGCGATGTGCTTCTTCTGGAAGAAGTCCATTTTCTGGGTGGAAAGGAAAAAATACAGGCGGAATTGGGTTACACGCTGGATGCGCTGGCCCAGGATCACAAGAAAATCATCTTCACCAGTTTTCTACCGCCGAAGGATATCCCACAGATGTCCAAGGAGCTTTCTTCCCGCCTGACTTCCGGCCTGGTAACCACCATCGGAGGACCGGACTATCATACCCGTGTGAGGATACTGGAAAGAAAAGCTGGTGAGTACAACGTTTCTCTTTCGGAGGAGGTGGTCCATTTTCTGGCGGGTCAGCTCAAACGTGACGTTCGGCAGATGGAAAGCGCACTGAAGTGCCTCAAAGCAAGGTCAGAACTGGTGGGGGAAAAAATCAACATGGATCTGGCCCGGGAGGTGGTGAGTACCCTGGTGTCGGGAGAGATTTCCATGACCACCGAAAAAATAATGACACTGGTCTGTGAGTATTACAAGGTGGATATCGAGATGCTCAGTTCCCGATCCCGAAAAAAAGTGTATGCTTATCCCCGAAACATCTATGCATACCTCTGCCGGAAATACTCCGATGAGACGCTGGAGTCCATTGGCAGGTCCATCAACCGAAGCCATTCCACTGTGGTGTACGCCACTGAACTGGTGGAGAAGAAGATGAAGACGGACCGCAGCATGAAACATCAGGTGGGATTGCTCACCAAACGCCTGGATGAAAGCCTCAAGTAGTGCCCGAACGAAAACTGTCTTTTTCGCCAATCTCTGCGTCAGATAAACCCGTTCTTAATAAAACTGGTTAATCCGCGAAATACCAAAATGTGTTCCTGCGGTTAAACCCGTTCTTAATAAAACTGGGTGATCTTCCTTGACCTTGACGAAAAATCCTAGTTTTCGTTCAGACACTAAGTAATTTTTTGAGCGAGCCCTCAGACGTGCGAATTCTTCATATCGGAAAATACTACCCGCCCTACGCTGGGGGGATGGAAATCTTTTTAAGGGACCTTCTGAAGGCGCTTAAGCAGGAAGGTTTAGACGCTGCCGGTCTGGTTCACCATCACCGGCCCGGTAGATCGTCGCTGAAGGAAGAAATAGAAGACGTCCCGATTTTTCGGGTCTCATCGCTGGGTCAGATCCTGTATGTGCCCATCAGCCCCTCTTTTCCGCTGGTCCTGAAAAAAGTAATTCGATCCTTTCGTCCGCAGCTCCTGCATCTGCATTTTCCCAATCCTTCAGCCTTCTGGGCGTTGGCCGTTTCGGAAGCCTGTGCTATTCCATGGGTCATTCACTGGCATTCCGACGTGGTGCCTTCCGTGATTGATCGTCGCCTGCAGCTGGCATATCGATGTTATCGGCCGTTGGAACAAGGCACTCTGAAGCGGGCTAAAAAAATACTGACAACCTCAAGACCCTATTTGAACCATAGCATCCCTTTGAAACCGTGGGCTTCCAAGTGTACGGTTGCTCCTCTGGGTGTGGACCCTGAGCGCCTTCCGTGGCCTGAGGCGGATGCGCTTCAACAGGCGGAGGGAAGCTGGCAGCCGGGTTGTTTGAGGGTGCTTGCCGTAGGCCGCCTCACTTATTACAAGGGGTTCGATGTTCTCATCCGGGCAGCCGGGCGAACGCATGGGGTGGCGGTGCAGATTGTGGGTGATGGGAATCTCAGGGCTCATTTGCAGCGCGCGATTCGCCGGAAAGGTGTTCAGGGCCGGGTGTTGCTCAGGGGGGGGCTTCCCAACGTGATGCTTCAGGCCCTTTTCGCTACGTGCGATGTGTTTTGCTTATCCTCCCTTGAAAGGACGGAGGCGTTTGGCGTGGTGTTGCTGGAAGCCATGCGGTACGGTAAGCCGATCGTTGCCAGCGATATCCCCGGTTCCGGACCCGGATGGGTGGTTGGCGAAGGGGATTGCGGATGGCTGGTTCCCCCCGGCGATGCGGATGCGCTCGCAGCGAAAATGGAAACTCTGGCAGCCAACCCGGATCTGTGCCGCGAATTGGGCCGAAAAGGGCGTGAGAATTTCAAAAAGAAATTTCACATTCAATCCGTGGCAAGTGATATCAAGAAGATTTATGAGGATATATTGGCAGGGGAGGCGGGTTTTTGATCATCGCCGATAGGGCCATGGGTTCCCGTTAACCCACCGTGTTTCCCGGCGTTTTTTTCCTCGGTGGATTCTGCGTGCAAGGTTATTTCTTCCCGCAAGTCCGCCGTCAGTTTGTTCAGCACCGCCACTTCCTGAAGCAGTTCCTTTATCCGCACTTCGTTTTGAGATGCAAAAATGAAAAGGTAAAGGTTTTGAATTAACAATACACCCACTGCGGTCACAAAAAGTAGCGCTGGGGCGTAGGAAACGCCGGTAAATTTAGCGATTTTATCCAGGATTACCGGAAAAACCCCCAACACCACCACCACGATTCCAATGACAAACCAGGTTAGGGCGTACTTTTCCTGTAGTTTCCCCCGGCGAACCAGAATCAGTATTATGAGAAAAATGACGGCGCCGAGGATGCCGGTGGTGATTTTGTAGGAGATCATAGCCGTCTCGCAATAATGAAGGTCAAGGTGATGAAAAGATATCGTATCACACTCGTAAAATTGGGGAAAACCTTGGATTTTTCCCCCAGTCGGGTTTCCATCTTGACCGGTACTTCCATGAGTTGCAGACCCTTTTTCTTCGCCATGAACAGAACCCCCAGGTCCTGGTAATCGAGATTCAAAAAAGACCCATGAGTCAGCTGACCCATGGCCGCCCGGCTGTAGCCCCTGAGACCGGAGGTAAAATCATTGATGTCAAGCCCCGACAATCGGTTCAGCATCCCCCAGCAGAATTTTTTGGACCATCCCCCACGGTCATTGTCCTTTCCGATGACCACATCACAGCCTTGTTCGAGACTGGGAACGATCCGCAGCGCGCCCTCAGACAGGTGCTGACCGTCCCCGTCAAAGGTGATAACGCTGTCATAGCCCTTGGTCAGGGCGTATTTGAAACCCGTCTGGATGGCGCACCAGTGCCCCAGGTTAAAGGGGATGTCGATATATTCAAACCCTTCCTTTTTGAGAAGGCTCAGGTAGGATTTGTCATCACTCCCATCGTCAATGACCAGAATATGGGGAAAATGTTTCCTCAGGTTTTGCAGCACAGACAAAAGATGGGGCCATTCATTAAAAACGGGTACCAGGATGAGCAGTTTGAGGTTTTTCATTTCTTCAATAATTGTCTGTAAGCACCCCATAAATCCGGGAACCTGAGGGCTCTTTTATGTAATGACAAAATCCTATATACTTCCAAATTTTTCAATGTCTTATATGGATCATTGAGCGTTTTGGATTGTGTCATGTTTATTCATCTCGTGTCAAGAAAAAGAGTGAAAAACCAGGGGTTTTGTTTTGAAATAAGCATTTTTGTGTGCTATAGGAGACCGTGATGGTTAATGGTGAAACGAGGCGATTGTCCATGAAATTTAAGCATTCTGGAAGTGTTTTGGCAAACCCGTGGTTTGCACTGATACTGATCGCCGTGACGGTTTTCGTGATCTACAGCAACACCTGCCGTGTTCCGTTTGTTTTTGACGGGAAAGTTCAAATTGAAAATAAAGAAAAAATCAGGGATCTGCAAAATTATTTTTCTTTGAAGGGTTTCAAATCTCACCGGCCACTTGTGGAGTTTTCTTTTGCGCTCAATTATCGATTGGGCAACCTTAACCCTTTGGGGTTTCATCTCGTAAATATTCTGATTCATGTGATCAGCGGAGTTCTTGTTTATTTTCTTGCCCTCAATGTGTTTGGCCGGTTATCCCTTTTTCAAGGGGGGCAAAGTGGACCTCCGGTTGCTTCTCAAACTCATCGCAAACCGAAAAAAAGAACCCGGAAACCCATCTCATCCACTCGGAAACCAAACGCAGGGGCTTTTTCATCATCAAAGATTCCATCCATGTCGCTGTGGGTGGCACTGCTCTTTGTTTCGCACCCTATCCAGACTCAGGCCGTCACCTACATTGTACAACGATATGCGTCCATGTCCGCCATGTTTTATCTGATTTCGGTGCTTTTATATATTCAGGCAAGAAAGCTGCAACTGAACATGGAAGGATTGGGGGAAGGCAAAACGTGGGGAGACGATTCGCTTAAACCGAATGCAGATAAAAAAAGCGCTGCGGCTTTTTCTTGCAAAATTCCATTTTATTTTGCGGCAACCGTTCTTTCCGGTGTGTTTTCATTTTTGAGCAAGGAAAATGCTGCGACGCTGCCCGGCATCATTCTTCTGGTGGAATATTTTCTCTTTGACAGGTCCTGGCAGGGATGGAAAAAGAAATGGGTCTGGCTTGTTCCCTTAGGCGTTCTTCTGATGTTCCTGGGCCTTTATTTTCTCTCCTCCACGAGGGGATTGAAATTTGAAAACCTCCTGGAAGATGTTTCCATCCTTACAAGAGAAACCGGGACGGTTGACCGATGGGGTTATTTTTGCACCCAGTTCAATGTCCTGGTTGAATACATTCGACTGCTGTTTTTCCCTTTTGGGCAGAACGTGGATCATATGTATTCCTTGAAATCAGGCTTTTTCGATGGCTTAACCCCCTTGGCTTTTGCTTTCGTCGTGTCGATTATTCTGGCTGGTATTTGGAACATCAGAAAAAGACCGGCCATCAGTTTCGGTATTTTTTGGTTTTTTATTACCCTTTCCATCGAATCAAGTATTTTTCCCATCAGCGACGCCATGTTTGAACATCGGCTTTATCTTCCGGTCGTCGGTTTCGCTGTGGTAGTGGTTTACGGGCTGTTTCAACTGTTTTCAAGCAGAATCGTTTGTGCAAATCTCTTTTTGGCGGTGGCCATTGTGACGTTTGGTGTGGGAACTTATCTAAGGAACAACATCTGGCGGGATCCCCTGTCGCTATGGGAAGATTCAGCCCGCAAGAACCCTGAAAACCACCGCGCCCACAACAACTTTGGCGTCGAACTGAATGGCCAGGGGCATCTTAATCGGGCAATTAGGGAATATTCCAGGGCATTGAAAATCAAACCGGATTTTGCCGATGCGAACAATAATCTGGGGAATGCGTTTATCCGGCAGGGTCGGTTTGAAGACGCGATCCGGCACCTTTCGGAAGCTTTGCGTAAAAAACCGAATTTTACGGGCGCCCATAATAATATGGGGGTTGCACTGGCTTCCTCAGGAGATTTAAATGGCGCCATTCGCCATTTTCAAATAGCATTGCGCAGAAAACCACGCTATGCGGAGGCCCATAACAGCCTGGGAAACGCTCTGGCTCAGGCGGATCGCGTGGAAAAAGCGATGGAAGAGTGGACCCGGGCTGTGGCGCTGGATCCCCGTTATGCTGAACCCCACTATAATATGGGAGTTGCCTTTGATCAGAAGGGAGATATGAGGCGCGCGGAAAGGTCCTTTTCTGAAGCGGTTCGCATCAATCCCGATTACGCGCAAGCCTATTCGAAACTGGGCGTTATTTCAGCACGACAGGGGGATTACGAATCAGCCATGAGATTATTTTCCAAAGCGTTGGAGCTTAACCCTCGATTGGCCGATGCGCAGCGGGGCTTTCGAGAAATGATCCGGTTGACCCCCAAGGGGAATTAGCGCTAACAGTGGCGTTTTTCACCCATCATATTTGCAGGATAGGATAAAATAAAAATGGAAAATCACGTAAAACGACTCGCGAAGACCCTGGCTGAAACCGGGGCGCTGTTTTTTGATGAAAATCTGGTGCTCAAGGACGGGCGGCCGACGCCCTATTTTGTTAATATGGCCATGTTTAAGACCGGGCGTCTGAGCCTCTTGATGGGGTCTTTTTTTGCTGAGATGATGGTGTCCAAGGGCCTTGAAAAACGGGTTGATGTGATCCTGGGGCCTTCCTATAAGGGCAGCACCATCGCGCTTTCAACCAGCATCGCCCTGTGGCAGGAATATCAAAAAGACCTTGTGTTTGAATATGACCGCAAGGAAGCCAAAACCCACGGAGAGGCCACCGGAAAGAAGGGCCTGTTTGTCAACCAGAGCTTCTTTGACGGCTGCCGTTTGTTCATTGTGGATGATGTGGCCACTTCCATGGGCACCAAATACGATCTTCTTGAAAAGATTGAAGCCGAGGCCCATCTAAGGGGTATGGCAATCCATGTGGAAGGGGTCGGCATCGGGATTGACAGGGAACAGACGACGGCGGTTTATGACGAAGACGGCAACGTTATTCCGGGACGTAAGGGACGCAGCGCCATTGGTGATTTTGTTTCAAAAAGCGGCATTTCGGTTTTTGCTGTCGCGGGCATCAGTGCGGTGGTTCAATATCTTTATGAGGAAAAAAATCCGGTTCTAGTGGGGGGGAAGCGGGTTCCCATCGATGACGGAACTAAAGCTACGTTTGACCTGTACATGGAAACATACGGCATTGAGGGTGCTAAAGCGGCAAAGCCGCAGTTTTAGGTTTTAAGTTTTAGGTTTTTCAGCCAATGAACTTCTTGTCTTTATGACAGAAAACCAGGTGATGTAGATATAACACCAATTATTTCAGATTGTTGCAGGAAAGCAAGGTCGCAAAACAACGCCGAAATGCTGTCTGAAATAACCTGGAATTTTGTCTTTTCAGTTCGAAAAAATTGAATGCAGGTTTTAGGTGATAAAATAGACTTGCTTCAGGGGGGGGAATAGGGTATGACCCTTTTCAGTCGGGACGTGGCTCAGTCTGGTAGAGCACCGCGTTCGGGACGCGGGGGTCGCTGGTTCAAATCCAGTCGTCCCGACCACCCCCTTCCCATAGCGATCCGATGGGTTCGTGACTTTTTACGAGGCCGTCAGATCTTTCCCTGCTGAACCAGACGTGAAAAGTGTTCAAAAGAGCGGTCGTAGGTTTTTTCCGCATCCTCCGAAAAGTAGCAACCGGGGAGTTGTCGCATGTTCAGATGATAGGCGATACACTCGCAACAGATGCCTTTCCGGGCGCAGGGATCGTAGGTGCAGTTACATTTTTCAAGGTTTTTTTCCCGATTACATTCCATGTCTCTCTTCCCCTTCTCAAAACTGATGGCGTCGTAAAAAGTCCCATCTACTGCGTTGCAGTGATTTTTCAGAATCTTAACATACTACAGGTATGCCAGACGATCCTGAAAAACCACTACGCCTTGTATATGGAACCTTTTACAACGCCATCTACAGATAAATTTGTGACTTTTTACTGGACCATCAAAACTGACGATGGCGTTTTTTGAAAAAATCATATAGGGTGCCAGCATACTCCGGCAGATGGGCATCGTCAATTTTTCCTTGACAAAGTCCATCATTTCCTCAACATTTCCGCTAACAGACGCATGAGGGGCGATATCCGGTGAAAAGGAGCGTGGATTATTTTGGAAACGGAAACCCTGACGGATTCAATTGTGGCGCCGGCTCGATGGTGGGCACTGCATACGCGGAGCCGTTTTGAGCAGAAGGTTCATACGGGACTTTGCGGGAAATCCCTCGAAGCTTTTTTTCCGCGAATTGAGGTGATGAGCCGTCGAAAAGACCGACGGAAAAAGATATTGGTGCCCATGATTCCGGGTTATGTTTTTGTCCGCTCGGTCCTGACGCCGGAGGAATATCACCGCATCATCCAGACGGTTGGGGTCGTTCGGATGGTGGCTTTTAAGGGGAAACCGGTTCCCGCAAACGAACAGGAACTTTCTTCCCTGATGATCCTGGACGGCACGGATCGAACGGTTCAAAACCGCACCTACATGCGGAAAGGAGACCGCGTGATGATCATGGATGGGCCTCTCAAAGGACTGGAAGGCTTTTATATTCGGCACAAGAACAAAACCGATCAGGTCGTGGTTTCAGTTGATCTGCTGCAACGATCCCTGGAAGTGGAACTTGAAGGCTGGGCACTGGAAAGGCTTTCGGAATAGACTATCCCGGCTGACAGCCGGGGGCTATATTTTTTACTCACCGTGAACGATTACGGTTTCTACAATTAAATTCATAAGATAAGCGGTTTATCCCCCTGTAACCGAAGGGGCGGAGCCAGGAGGTCATTACCTCCCTCCGGACCCTAATCGAAGAAAGGCTGGCGGCGGGCGACCGAATCATGGTCGCGGCTTACGACGCGCGGGTCGAAATCCTCTCCAACTTTGATGACGATCCCGAGGTCCATGCCGCCC
>JAFCZI010000341.1 GCA_019314425.1 Deltaproteobacteria bacterium
TCTGGGCCGTGGCAAATCGATACGGATCTCTTCGCGGATCCGCCCCGGGTTCTTGCCCATGAAAAGGATTTTGTCCGCCAGAATCACCGCTTCATTCACGTCATGGGTGACAAAAAGAATCGTGTGGGCCAGTTCCTTCCAGAGGGACAGGAGAAGGTTCTGCATCTCTTCCCGGCTTTGGGCGTCCAGAGAGGCAAAGGGTTCATCCATGAGCAACACTTCCGGTTTCAGGATAAGGGACCCTCGCCAGAGCTACCCGCTGTTTCATGCCACCGGAAAGCTCTCTGGGAAGGTAATCCCTGAAGTCCCTCAACCCAACCAGCCCCAGGAACCGTTCCACCTCGTCCGCTTTTGATTTCTTATCCTGACCTCGCCTTCTCAACCCAAAAGCAATATTCTCCGCTACCGTCAGCCAGGGGAACAACGCATCCTCCTGAAAGATGACACACCGATCCGGACCGGGCGTCTCAACGGATTTTCCCTTGAGCAGGACCTTGCCGGAACTTGGAGATATGAAGCCGGCCGCAATTTTCAACAGGGTCGATTTGCCACACCCGCTTCGTCCGAGAATACAAATCAGTTCACCACCTTCCGCCCGGAAGTTGATTCCTTCCAGGACAGGCAGAAAACCGCTCTTTGTATGAAAGACCTTGTAAAGATGTTCAATTTCAAGGATCTTCTCCTTGCGCTTCTTGTCCGGCAAGGTGACGGCTTTCAGGTGCGGTCTCATGCCATCCTCCTGGCGCTTTTGAAACAGAGTCGCATGCCGCTCTGAAGCAGTTGATCGCTCAACCTGCCGATGACCGCGATGATAATGATCCCGACGACAATCATGTCAATACGGCCCAGCATACGGGCGTCCATGATGACTGCGCCGAGACCGTTCTGTACCCCTGTGAGCTCTCCCAAGACAAGATAGGCCCATGAAATGCCAAGCCCCAAACGGAGTCCTGTCATGAGATGCGGCATGGCGCTGGGAATGAGGATGGCGAAGGTTCCGCAGAGTCTTCTCACTCCCATCATGGCCCCGGCCTGGAGAAGGAGAGGGTCGACCTGCCTGGCCCCTGCTGCGGCATTCAAGAAAACGGGGAAAAATGCAGCCATTGCCACCAGAAACACGGTGGTTTTCATGCCGATTCCAAACCAGATCATGGCCAGGGGGAGCCAGGTAATGCCGGGCACCGCCCGAAGCGCATTCACCGTTGTGCCCATGAGTTTTTGAATGACGGATAGACGGCCTGAAAGGATCCCCAGGGGAAGACCCACCGCCACGGCGGTCGCGAAGCCGCATCCGATCCTCAGAAGACTCGATCCCGCGTCGCTCAGAAAACGGCCGGCATAAGGGCCTCCCCCGAGTTCACCAAAGACATAGGCATAGCCTGTTTCGGCGATGTCGCGGGGGTGAGGCAACAAGTAAGTGGGGATCAGCCCGCTGGTACTCACAACAAACCATAGGAAAAGAAACAGGCTCGGGATGAACCACGGCAGAAAACGCCATGCGCCCCCGCAGTTTCTTTTATCTTTGTTTTCACTCATTTCCGCACCTTCTTCACAAAAGACAGGTCAAAAAGAGCATCGTAATCGGGTTGCTTTTTTATGACGCCAAGGGCCTGCATCCTTTCACCAAGGATCCGTACCTTTCTAACAAAGTCAGCATCCATTTTCCAGGCCAGCTCCATATTGGGGGCGGCTTTCTCCAAAATGCGAAGTTCGGCGCCGAATAACGAGGCCCGCTTGAGCCATATATCCGGATGGGCCTGAAGATATTCGGTCGCCCGGGCATGGGCGGTCACCAGTTCCAGGACCAACGCCGGGTTTTTCTCGATCGTTTTCCGCATGACCAGCATCCCGGCATTGATGGTCCCGACGGATTCGTCATAGTAGGGATATGAAAGTATTTCACCGTAACCCTGATCCACGGCGAGGGTCGGGAAGGGCTCTCCCGAAAGAAAAGCATCAATGCTTCCCCTGGCAAGGGCCATGCCCATGTCAAAAAAATCAACCCTGATTAAGCGAACATCCTTTTCAGGCGATAGTCCATTCCGTGTCAGGGTCTCCCTCAGGAGGATTTCGTGCATGGTGCCCGGTACATATCCGATCTTCTTCCCTTTCAGGTCCGTGATTTTTTTGATAGGACCGCCTTTTTTTACGACTAACGCAGAGCATTTATTGCAAAGAGCCGCCACCAAGACAACCGGTTGCCCCTGTGAAGCGGAATGGATCGCGTGGGCCAGCGTAGTTCCGCACATGTCCAGGCTTCCGGCCAGAAGGGCCACTTTCTGATCTGCGGGATTGGTAAAAGAAAATACGGTTTTTTTTGGGTTTGACGGCAGAAACTTCTGATAAAAAAAGGGTTGGATGGTCTGGGCTGTTTTCCAGGTGCCGATCTTGATTCCTTTTGCCGCAACACCCCCCCGTACAAAGAAGAGTGAACAGGCCAGTAAGAAAAGGACCGTTAATAATCGTTTCATTGCGTTTCTCTCTTTTTGTCGAGGCCCTGAGATCAGGGTATTCGGTATACGTACATGTATGCCTGCGATCCTGAAAAACCACTACGCCTTGTATATGGAACCTTTTACAACGCCATCTGTAGATAGATTCGTAACTTTTTACGAGATCATCAGCCTTTATGCAATGAAGATTTTTTT
>JAFCZI010000086.1 GCA_019314425.1 Deltaproteobacteria bacterium
TTTTTCCTCTCTAAGCCGGTTCGCTTTTTTAAGTACGCCCCGAAGCCATGCTTTATATTCCGCAACGGTTTTGAAGTCGGAGGTTCTCCGCAGCAAAAGATGTTGTTTCAACCGTCGCTTGGAAAAAGGTTGACGCTCAACTTGAGGGTTGATAGAAAACGTGTATGTTTAGAATATTGAAGAGACCCAATTTTTGGGTGATGCTTTTGGGAGATGCGGTCCTTGTCGGGCTGGCGTATTACCTTGCTTATTATCTTCGGTTTGACGGCGATGTCCGGGCCGGGGAATTCGCGAACTGGGCGAACACGGTCGTCTGGATTGTCCCCTTGAAATTGGTCTGTTTTTTCTTTTTCGGGCTTTACAAAGGGATGTGGCGGTATACGGGGATCTATGATCTGGAGAATTTGATTAAGGCGTGCGTGATCAGTTCGGGGATTATTGTCTTTATTCTGGTTTTGAAGGTCCGGTTTGTGGGTTTCCCCCGCAGTATTTTTGCCATTGACCTTCTCCTGACCTTTCTCTTCATGTCCGGCGTTCGAGTCGGGATCCGTCTTTTTTTGACACCCGGTCGCAGTCAATTTAAGATTCCCTTTTTCAGGAAGGTTGATGGGGACGGGGCAAGGGTTCTGGTTGTGGGGGCCGGGTCCGCCGGCGAGAAACTCCTCAGGGAACTCAATGAAAACCCTGAAATTAGATATCAGGTGGCTGGGTGCATCGATGATGATAAAAGAAAGCTGAACCAGACCATTCATGGGGTTCCTGTTCTGGGATCGGTGGATGAAATCAAGAAAATTTCAGAAAGAGAAGCGGTTGACGAAATCATTATTGCCATTTCAGCCGCTTCTGCCATGGAAATGAGGCGGGTGGTGAGCGCCTGCGAGGCCACGGGCCTTCCCTGCAAGACCCTTCCCGGGGTGGGTGAATTGATTGAAGGAAAGGTCTCGGTGGGGTTGATTCGAAAGATCCGTTACGAGGATCTTTTGGGGCGGCGGCAGGTAGAATTGAACCTGAAGCAGATCGGGGGGTATCTGACCGGAAAACGGGTGATGGTCACCGGGGGGGTGGGGTCCATTGGGTCTGAGTTGTGCCGACAGATTGTTCGATTCACGCCAAAGAAATTGATCGTTGTGGATATCAATGAGTCGGGCCTGTATGACATGGAAATGGATTTCAAATCCAAGTTGCCGGACACGGAGATTGTCCCTGTTTTATGCCCGATTCAGGACCGGCATGTGATGCTCCGCACCTTTGAGCGGGAAAATCCGGAGGTGGTTTTTCACGCGGCGGCATACAAGCATGTCCCCATGATGGAGCTTCATCCCTGGGAGGCGGTGCTGAACAATATTGTGGGGACGCAGTGTGTTCTGGATCTATGCGTGCGGACGGATGTGCGAAGATGCGTGGTGGTTTCCACGGACAAGGCGGTGCGTCCCACCAATGTGATGGGGGCATCCAAGCGGATTGGGGAGCTGCTGGCAGAGGCTTATGCAACGGAATTGGGTGCCCGGAACATGTGCGTCCGTTTTGGGAATGTGATTTACAGCGTGGGCAGTGTGGTGCCGTTGTTCAGGAAGCAGATCGAACGGGGCGGACCGGTGACGCTGACCCATCGGGATGTGATGCGGTATTTCATGACCATCCCTGAGGCCAGCCGGTTGATTTTGCAGGCGGGCGCCATTGGGAACGGGGGGGAGATTTTTATTCTGAAGATGGGGACGCCGGTTCGGATTGCGGATATGGCGCGGGATTTGATTCGGCTGTCGGGATTTGAGCCGGATAAGGAAATTGAGATTAAGGAGATTGGGTTGAGGCCCGGGGAGAAGTTGATCGAGGAGTTGATTACGGAAGGGGAGGGGATTTGCGAGACTTCGCATGGGGAGATTATGGTTTTGAAGGCGGGGGGCGGAGGACAGGTCGGGAACGGGTTGACTTTGAAGGTGTTGCGGAAGCATATCAAGCGATTGGTGAATTTTTCGGAAGCGGGGGATGGGGATAAGATTCGGGAGGAGTTGCGGCTGATTGTGCCGGAGTATGGGCCGGAAACGGACGCTGATTAGCGCAGAACGAACAATGGGGGTCAGGCTTTCCTTATTGTCGTTACAGCCATTCCCGATCGTATTGTTTTTCTTGAAAAGTCAAGCACTTATGATTTGCGGTTTCGTGAAGGATTTTCAATATAAGTCAAGCACTTATATGTTTTAAGAAGCACGTATAATCTCAAAATTAGATAAGGTGCTAATTTTACTATACTTTTTTGCACGAAAGCGCCTCTCAATAAATCTTTAAATATCAAGCAATTAGCTTGCTTCCGGGAATTGCTGTTGTCGTTATTGTGTTGTGGGTAGGTATGGTGTGTAAATAATTATGGCAAGAAAACCTCGCATCCACTACCCCGGAGCTATTTATTATGTCATGCTCAGGGGTAACGCAAAGCAGGCTATTTTTCATTGGGTGGGACGTTATTTATCATATAGCTGCTGAGCGCCTCCTGGAGGGTTTCCCCTGCCAGGTGCGCACAGTGTTGTTCTTTTTCAGGTGCTCCCCCCATTTTTTCAAGGATCGCGTCTCCGGTTACACCCAGCAGTTCATCCGGGGTCTTTCCAAGGGCCATTTCCGCCGCAAATGATCCACACAAGGCACTGGACCCACACCCGTCCGTCTCAAATGACGCTTCGTTGATCCGATCATGATCAAACCGTAGAAAAATTTCCATGGTATCGCCGCAGGGACCGGTCACGCGGGCATATCCATCAGGACCCGCAAGGGCGCCACGGTAAAGGGGGTTGAGCATTCGGTCAAAGGCCGGAACACCGTAGCCGTCATTTTTCAGAAAAATATCTTTCTGTAGGTTTTCCAAATGGTTATTCATATTTTTAGCCATTGTTTAGGCCCTTATCACCTGGTTTTTTGTCATAAAAAACAAAAAGTTCATTGACTGAAAACCCCAAACCCTAAAACCTAAAATTGCGGCTGTGCCGCATCCCCTGGTTTCAATGAAGTCCATCTTCACGGTCATAGACATTCACAATTTCATCCACCATTTTGTTGAATTCCCGGGAAAACGCGAGGGTATCGTTTTCGAGGACTTCCAGGCCGCCGGCATCGCCCTGTATGACCACTTCCGGATCCAGGGGCAGGCGCCCGAGGAACCTCAGGCTTTCCTTCTTGGCGGTCAACATGCCGCCGTTGGTTTTGAACAGCTCAATGGTTTTTCCGCAGTGGGGGCAATCGAGGCCACTCATGTTTTCCACAAGGCCCAGGATCTTCATGTTGACCTGGCGGCAGAAACTGATGGATTTTCGGACATCCGCCAGAGAAACTTCCTGGGGGGTCGTTACAATCAGGGCCTCAGCCCCGGGGATGGTCTGGGCGACGGTCAAGGGCTCATCGCCTGTTCCGGGAGGGGAATCGATAATCAGGTAGTCAAGATCATTCCATTCAATATCGGAAATAAACTGCCGGATAACGCCGATTTTCAACGGCCCCCGCCAGATGGTCGCCGCGTCCTTGTTTTCTCCCATGAGGGGCTCAACGGAAATCACCTGCAGGTTGGGAAGGTACTCAATCGGTTTGGCCTTCTCACCATTGGCGCCGCTTTGAATGTTTCCCTTCAGTCCGAGCATGCGGGGAACACTGGGGCCGTGAAGATCCACATCCATGAGGCCCACTTTTTTGCCTCTTTTGGCCAGAGCGCCCGCAAGATAGGTTGCGACGCTGCTCTTTCCCACGCCGCCCTTGCCGCTCATGACCAGGATTTTATGCTTGATGCGACCCAGACTTTGTTCAATCTCTTTGTCCTGCAACTGGTGTTGCTCATTCTGGTTGCCCATAGCGCAACCCTGCGTGTTGTCTGCCATTATAAACTTCCTCTACAATAAGGTTTTCGTTGGCGTCATCAATCGGATCAGGCCCGGCCGCAACAACTGCCGGGACCCGCACAGCTGGACGGCGGGCCGCCCGATCCACAGCATCGATCCGCCGCGTTTTCAGGGAACTTCCCGGTGGGGCTTACCGAAGCATGGGCCGACAATAATTTCTTGAGATTTTTGCCACCGCAGCTTCCACAGGCAACCAGATCGGTTTCGCTATTCGCGATCAATATTTCCATATTTTGACCGCAATCAAGACACTCAAACTCAAAAATCGGCATTGCTTCTTCCTCCCGCTACCATTGCCCCTCAACATTTGCGTCTTCGGCCAGGGGCAGTTTCCCTACCACATAATCGGCCACGGCTTGACGGATTGTACCCGTCGCATCGTTGGCCACGCCCACCTTCCCGGCTTTCATGGCTTTAAAGGCGTTGGGACCGCAGTATCCGGTCAGCAAAACATCGGCGCCTTTCTCACTCACCATCTTGGCCGCCTGGATTCCCGCGCCTTTAAATGCGTTCACATTCTCTTTATTGTCCAGCACTTCGAATGAAAGGGTCTCTGAATCCACCACCAGGATATAGGCGGCTCTGCCGAATCGGGGATCCACATCGGAATCCAGGTCGACGCCTTTGGATGTCACTGCAATTTTCATGATCCCTCCTTAATGTTCGTTGGCCGCCCGGCTTAAATGTTGTTCTCGATACTGGATCACGGCTTTTTGCAGCGTTTTGATGGCCAGACGGGCGCAATGTACTTTCTGGTCGGGCATTTTTTCCAACTCACCATATAATTCATCCAGCGTCAGCGATTCAGCCTCGTCCAGGGTCCTTCCTTTGGCCAGCGCCACTGCGGCACTGCCCGACGCTACCGCCCCCGGGCATCCCATGACCTGTATTTTGACATCCTCAATTCGGTCGCCCTTGACATTCATGGTAACCTTCATGGTGTCGCCGCAGGGCCCCGTGAGGTCCGTGCAGTGATCGGCGTTTTCAATGATGCCCAAGTTGTTCCGGTTCTGAAAATACTCAATGGCCTTATCCGCATATCCGGATTCGGAAAGCATGCTGTAGACATCGTCTTTGGGTTTGTCGTTCTCCATAAAAACGATCCTCATTATCAGATTTTCCACATATTAAAGGTGAGCACCTGAATCAGTGTCCGCCGCCACCGCCACACACCTGATCATCACCGATCATTTGAAGTTTCCCGGCAATCAGGTCTTCAACCACCGGCCTGATCTGCTGTCTTGTTGCATCATAAAACACATCCACCCCGACCTGTTTGAAACCCATCAGGGGACGCATGCCGATGCCGCCGACAATCAGGGCATTCACATTGTGGCTGGCCAATAAATTAACGGGCACCATACACCCACCCTGCACATGCTCCTCATTGGGAATGGTGGTGACCTGTTTCACTTCGCCGCCTTCCACATCCACGAAGGTAAATACATCGCAATGACCAAAATGGCCTGATCTTTCTCCATCCAGACCGCCGACTCCCATACTCGGTACCGCAATTCTTCCATTTTCCATAGTTTAAAAATCCCCCTTAATCCAACCCGTTGAAAGCGACCATTATACCCGAAAACTGCCATAACGAAATAATATCCTGGAGTGTCAGGCCGCTTTTGTGATAATTTTCACAAAAAAAGATAGACATTGAATGGGGTTTCGTCAAGCCCGAACAAGCGGCGGGAAAGGAAAAATTTTGAAACAATTTTTATGCTTGACTCAAACCGAGAGAGTCTTTATAGTAGCCAATTCATTTCAATCAGTAAGGAGACGAAGCTATGTATGCAGTCATAAAGACTGGCGGGAAGCAATATCGGGTCGCTGAGGGCGATGAGATTCGGGTCGAAAAACTGCCGGGAGAAGTGGGTGATGCGGTAATGTTTGATCAGGTTCTTCTGACTTCCGATGGTGAAGCCGTTGAAGTGGGTCAACCCTTTCTTGAAAGCTCCAAAGTGGCCGGCCATATCATCGGACACGGGAAAAATCGAAAAGTGTTGATCCTCAAGTATAAACGGCGTAAAGGGTATCGGCGCAAGAATGGCCACCGCCAGCATTTTTCACTTGTCAGAATCGGCGGCATTGAATCGGGCATTCAGAACTAGGGCGGCAGAGCCGCAGTTTTAAGTTTTAGGTTTTTCAGTCAATGAACTTCTTGTTTTTTATGACAGAAAACCAGGTACTAAGGGGTAAATGATATGTCACATAAGAAAGCAGGCGGCAGCTCCAGAAATGGAAGAGACAGTAACGGCCAGAGGCGGGGCGTCAAGCGCTATTCCGGGCAGACAGTCAACGCCGGAAGCATCATTGTCAGGCAAAGAGGGACCCATTTTCACCCCGGGGAGAATGTGGGCTTGGGCAGGGATTATACCATTTTTGCCAAGATTGACGGCATTGTCGCCTTTGAGCGTCTGGGTAGAGATCGAAAAAAGATCAGCGTTTACGCCGCATAAATCCCCCGGACGCTATTTTTCCCTCAGCAGGTGAAGTATGTTTTTTTTAGATGAAGCCGTCATTACGGTCAGGTCCGGAAATGGGGGAAGTGGCTGCGTCAGCTTCAGAAGAGAAAAGTTCATCCCTAAGGGTGGACCGGACGGCGGTGATGGGGGGCATGGCGGAAGCGTTATCGCCAGAAGCACGCGAAAAATTTTCACCCTTGAAGACTACCGATCCAAAAGGAATCTGAGCGCTCAAAATGGTAAGCCGGGACAGGGAAAGAACAAATCTGGCGCCAATGGGGCCGATTGTATCCTTGAAACGCCTGTCGGCACCATTATTGAAGTGTATGAGCCTGGTATTGAAGTGTATGAGCCTGGTATTGAAGTGTATGAGCCCGGTATTGAAGTATCTGAACCCGGCATTGAAGCGTATGAACCCGGTCGCATCCTGGCGGACCTGGTTCTTGATCATCAGGAAATCGTTCTCCTTCCCGGCGGTAAGGGCGGGAAAGGGAATCAGCATTTTGCCACATCGACGAATCGGGCGCCAAGGATCGCGCAGCCCGGCCTTCCCGGAGAAACCCTGAAACTCAAATTAACCCTGAAGCTCCTGGCGGATGTGGGGTTGGTTGGTTTGCCCAATGCTGGGAAATCGACCCTTCTTTCCCGGCTCACACAGGCTCGCCCCAAGGTGGGCAGTTACCCCTTCACCACGCTGGTTCCCAACCTGGGGGTCATGACCTTTGATGATTTGCAGACCCTGGTTGTGGCGGATATCCCCGGACTTGTGGAAGGCGCGCGGCTGGGTCGCGGTCTGGGACACCGCTTTTTGAAGCATATCGAACGGACCCAATTCCTTTTGCACCTGCTGGACGCAACCCTTTCATCGGAAACCAACATCCTGGACGATTTTTTAATGCTCAGAAAAGAGATGTCGGCCTATTCAACCGCCCTTGCCCATAAACCCTACTTTGTGGTAATTAATAAGATTGACCTTGCTGACCCGAAGCGTAAGGGTATTGTAGCACTGCGAAAAGCCCTTGACAGGATCGGTACGAAATCCATGTGTATTTCGGCATTGACCGGTGAGGGGATTGACGAATTGGTTCAGTTTATTTCTGCGAACCGTCCGTAGGGGATAGTTGTCAGGGGGCAGGATGAAATTCGAAGCTGCTTTTTCTGCACCCTGACAACTGCACCCTTTCTAAAACAATGTGGACAGACGCTAACGAAATGACCTCCAAAACAGATTCAAGGACTGAACTTTTTAAATCCGTCAAACGGATTGTCATCAAAATCGGCAGCGGTGTCCTGACCGGTGATGACGGCCTTAACATGCCCGTCATGGACGACCTGGCCGCTGATATCAGCGCGCTCCGAAAATCAGGAAAAGAGGTTGTCCTGGTCTCCTCCGGCGCCATTGCGGCAGGCATCCGGAAATTGGGCATGACCCGCAGACCCCGCTCCGTATCGGAGCAGCAGGCGACTGCGGCAGTGGGGCAGGGGGACCTGATCAGGTCTTGGGAAAATGTCTTTGAGCGACATGGTCACCGCGTGGGGCAGATCCTGTTAACCCGTGACGACCTGACCCACCGGCGCCGCTATTTAAATGCACGCAACACCCTTTTTACCCTTCTTTCCTGGGGTATTATTCCCATCGTCAACGAAAACGATACGGTCGTTGTGGATGAACTCAAATTCGGCGACAACGACAACCTCAGCGCCATGGTGACCAACCTGTCCGAAGCCGATTTTTTAATTAACCTGACCAATATCGACGGCTTGTTTGATAAAGATCCGAGAGATCACGAAGATGCCCGGCTCATTTCCGTGGTGGAAAAAGTAGATCGGAAAATTACCCGGTTTGCCGGCGCCATACCCGGATTCCTGGGAACAGGTGGTATGGGAAGCAAGATCAGCGCTGCCAAGAAAGTGGCCCTTGCCGGGGTCCCCACCATCATCGCCAACGGTCTGAAGCCCGGTATTATCAAGCGTCTTTTCGGGGGCCATGTGGAAGGAACCCTGTTTTTGCCGGAACCGGTTTCCCTGTG
>JAFCZI010000342.1 GCA_019314425.1 Deltaproteobacteria bacterium
ACCATCATCCAAAAAAACTTTAATGAGCTTCCGATGAACAAAAAAAGTACCATGAGTGTTGCACCAAGCACAACGACCTGACCTAGATCTTTTTGAAAGACTGCTATGATCACAACCGCGATCAAAAAAACTAAGATATAAGGGAAATAGGCTTTAATCTCTTCCCAAAATTTCATTTTGTTTTTATCAAGTAACTTACGTGCAAAACTCCATGCCAAAAAGAAGATAAAGCCTATTTTGAAAAACTCAACAGGTGCGATGGACATAGGACCGATACGGATCCATCGTTTTGCTCCACCTACGGCATTGACCAAAGATGAAGGCAGAAATTGCATCACGATCATCAAAATAAAAAACATGATAAACAGTAAAAGTCCTACTCTTACAAACCAGGTATCGGGGTCAAGTTTACTTAAAACCACCATAGCCATAAACCCTACAAAAACCGCTCCCACCTGACGTATAAAGAAATGAAACTCATTGCTATATTCAAAATGCACTACAGGATAGACAGAAAGCGAGTAACTCATCACCAGTGAAAGCGTTAAAAGCAACATAACACCAAGTAGAAGAGGTTTATCTATCATCTTTATTCCTGTTTATATAATATTCATTAGTATTTTAACAGATTTAACAGATAACTTTGATAAAATTCAATTAGACTTCTTCCAAAATTCATACATTGAAGAGATGAATAATTGCAAGCAGTCTATTCTTAGGGAAGAGAAGAATGAACAAAAAAACACAAAACAATGCCATACACCAAAGAAAGAACAAAATTTCTTTTCTTTTTATCATTTTAGTACTTGCAATGGCTATTTTTCTCTCTTCTGTTCTTAACACCATCTCCTCTGACAGACGTATACCCAGCCACAATAAAACCATTTATGACCGTTCATTTCGAGGGTCTATCATCTCTGCAGATGACTATGTACTTTCTGATTCACACAAAACCTACCAAGCTGTTGTACGTGGTGCCAGTATAGCCCCTGAGAAAAAAGCACTTTTTGTAAAACTTTTTTCTATCTACAGCGGTATTCCTGAGGCAAAACTTCTTAAACAATTTAAAAATCGTAAAGGCAAAGAAAAAAAAGGGAACATTATACTCTCAAGAACGATCAGTTCCCGTTCTGCTATGCAGCTCAAAGCGCTCGCCTATAAACTTAGGAAACTTGATGTCTTTCAATCCATCAGAACAAGCAGAGGGATAGAAGTACTCTATGGTCTGGACATCATTGAAAATGGTGAAAGCAGACGTTTTCCCTTAGGAGATGTACTGAGTCCCATCTTAGGATATGTCGGTAAAAAGAGTGATGGGAAATACACACGTCCTTCAGGTAAAAAAGGTCTTGAAAGACATTATGATAAACATATCACTTCTAAGAAAAATGGTTATTTTCGAGGTAAACGGGATGTTGTGGGTGCCGTTATTCATGACAAGAACAGCATCAAACAAGATCGTGTAGACGGACTTGACCTGCATTTAAACATTCCTCTAGCTGTCCAAAGACGTGTAGAGATGATGATAGATAAAATGCAACAAAGCATCGAGGCAGAAGAGATCATTGTGGGTATTATGGAGAGCGAGACAGGTAAAGTAATTTCTCTTGCTACAACAAAACGTTATGACCCTTCACATATCAGACAAAAGGATGTCGCTGCCCTGGTACCAAAGTTTACTGAGTACCCATATGAAGCAGGTTCTGTCATTAAACCTCTTACTGTTGCGATCGCCCTGGATAACAAAGTAGTCACACCTAATACATGGTTCAACACGTTCAATGGTCGTCTCAAAATAGGAAAAAGACGCTGGATCACAGATGATCATAAATACAAATCGCTCAATGTAATAGATATTGTCGTACACTCATCTAATGTCGGTACGTCTCAAATTTCATGGAAACTTACGGGTAAACAATTTAGAGATGGACTACTGAAATTTGGTGTAGCAAAACCTTCAGGTACGGATCTTTCAAGAGATCTTCCTGGCAGTCTGAAACCTGTCTATAAACTTGACCATCAGCTACATAAAGCAAACACCTCTTACGGTTACGGCATGATGATCACCTTTGCACAACTTTTTAAAGCCTACTCAGCCTTTAACAACAATGGTTTAGCAGTAACACCACGCATTGTAAACTACTTGCAGGATGCAAAAGGAAACCAGTATAAACTTGATCCAAAACTTCCCGATACGCAAGCTGTCAGTAAAAAGAGTGCAAATCAGATAAAAGCGATACTCCAAGAAGTTGTCACAAGAGGAACAGGTAAAAAAGCCCAATACCCCGGCTTAGAAGTAGGTGGAAAAACAGGTACAGCACACATCGCAAAAAATGGTCGTTATGTCCGTGAATACCACAGTAGTTTTTATGGTTTTGCAAATGACAAGAAAGGACACAAGTATACCATCGGAGCTTTGGTGATACGTGCTAAGAAATACCGTCACTACTTTGCATCCAAATCAGCTGTACCAACTTTTAGACGGATGATAGATATACTGGTAGACCTTGACTATCTTGAGCCTGAAGAAGAGATAGAGGTACCTCTCGCACCGATCAAAATAGATAAACCTATCAACATAGCAAGCACCCCACAATTAATAGTTCACCCTAAAGTAAAAAAGAAGTCTGTTGTAAAAGAACC
>JAFCZI010000343.1 GCA_019314425.1 Deltaproteobacteria bacterium
CCGGCCCCCAAAAACTGTACTCTGCGTTCTGCTGAGGTAATAGTTCCATCTTCTTCTGTAAAGGCTGCTGCCGGAAATACAACATCTGCTTCTTCAAAAAGAGGTGATGGATAAATATCATGAAGAACAAGGAAATCAAGCTGCCCAGGTGTTTCTTCGGGAATCCCTCTTCCGGTTACATATAAGGCTTTAAGATTACCTTCTTTTGCAGCCTTGAGCATAGCCTTATGGCTCATGCCGGGTTCTGCCGGTAACTTTGCCGCCCAGATGTTCTCGAATTCCGATATGGTGTTTTGATCTGAAATGCTTTGATAACCTGGAAAAAAATGCGGCAAAGCTCCCATATCTCCCACTCCCTGGCTGTTGCCTTCTTCTAACAAAGGGATCAGGCCCGAAGGACTTCCCTTGAGGAGAAGTATATCAAAAAGCATTTGTATAATCTTTTGAGGATGTTCAATCTCTAAAATTTTTGGTCCATACAAAATACATCCTCTTCCTGAGGTGTTGATCGTAGATACCAGTTTTTCTATTACATCCTGAGAAATACCGCAAAGCGCGCTGATCTTATTTAGATCAATATCAAGCAAGGATCTTTTCAGGACATCAAAATCTCTGCATTTACTATCTATAAAATCAATGTCAAAGCTTTCACTATCCACAATCATCTTTAACATGCAGGCAAGAAGCGGTAGATAGGCTGATGGTTTAATGGAAACGCAATTATCAACCTGCCTTAAAGCCAGGTCATTCTCAAGCCCAATCATAGAGACAACTGCGCCTTGTTTTCTTGCTCGATTGATACTTACTGTAAGTACAGGATGTGAGGTAAGGATATCAGCACCTATTATAATGATCCAATCAGCATTTTCAATATTTTCTATAGTTCCTGTGCCGGCTCCCACGCCTGTTAACCGGACTTGTGCTTCAACGACAGCGCTTGCAAAATCAGACGTTATATCAATATTGTTTGTTCCTGTCACGACACGGGCAAATTTTTGCAAGAGGTAGGCTGCTTCGTTCGTCATGAAAGGGGAAGACAAAAAGCCGACTTCTTGAGGCAGATATTTACTTAATCTGTCGGCTACAAGCTTAGTCGCTTCATCCCAGGTGGTTGGAACCAGTTTTCCTTCCCGTTTAACAAGAGGGTATTTAAGGCGGTCTTTTCCATTAACAAAAGTTGGTATACAAAAACGCCCTCGAACACAGGCCTGACCTTGATTAGCCGGTCCATCTTCATCCGGCCTTGCTGCCACTAATTTGTCCCATTTTATTTCAAGCTTTAGCCTGCATCCAACGCTGCACAAGCCGCAGGTGGTAGTAACCTCTTTATCAGGAATTCCATGCCATTTGCCAGCCTTGGCTGAAAGAGCACCTGTAGGGCAGGCATCTACACAAGCCCCACAGAATCGGCATTCCCCATCAAGATGTGATTTGCCAAAGGCTGTGCCTATTTTGGTGTCGTGTCCGCGCTTTGTAAAAGCAATAGCTCCAATGCCTCGTATTTCCTGGCAAACTCTGACACAACGTCCGCATAAAATGCAAAGGTTGTAATCACGATCAAAAAACGGATCGTCTCTTTCGAGCGGAAGATTTTTATAACTAAAAGGAATATTAATCTCTTTTATCCCGAGATATTCGGTCACCTTTTTCAGTTCACATCGGCCACGGTTGGGACAAAAAGTACATCCGGTCACCCTTCCTGCCTTTGTAGGACAGATATGGTATTTCTCACAAAGCTCTTTTTGATCGCATATAATACATGAATGAGGATGCTCAGAAAGAATGAGTTCAAGAATATTTTTTCTTAAGCGATGGAGTTCATCATCATTTGTTATGATATTCATCCCTTTAACAGCCGGTGTCGTGCATGCTGGAGGGAACCCTCGCATTTTCTCAATCTTTACCAGACACAGCCGGCATGCTCCAAATGGACTAAGCTCTGAATGAGCGCAGAGAGTAGGGATATAGATTCCGTTATCTTTCGCTACATCAAGAACAGTTGCGCCTTCTTTGAACTCGACCTCTTTGCCATTGATAGTCAACATCGCTCGCCCTTTACTATTTTCTAAAACCGGTTACTTTTTCCACTGCCCCTATTTTAGAAGGACATTTCGTATAACACAGGCCACATTTAATGCATATAGATTCATCTATCACGTGAATTTTTCTATTTTTGCCGGATATAGCACCCACTGGACATTTTTTTCTGCAAATACCGCAACCAACACATTTTTCTTCTGAAATAACATATTTAATCAGATCAGTGCATACAAGTGCCGGACAACTTTTATCTTTTATATGGGCTTCATATTCACTGCGAAAATAACGGAGTGTGGTAAGAACCGGATTAGGAGAAAGCTGACCAAGCCCGCATAAAGAACCAGCACGAATTGTTGCAGCAAGCTCTTCCAGCCTATCCAGATCTTTTTCTTCCCCGTAGCCGGACCTGATTCTATCCAAAATATCCAGCATAACTTTTGTTCCAATACGACAAGGAGAACATTTTCCGCAAGATTCAGACTGGGTAAATGAAAGGAAATAACGGGCTACATCTACCATACAGGTATCTTCATCCATAACAACCATACCGCCGGAACCCATCATGGCTCCCAGTTCAACCAGTCGGTCAAAGTCAACCGGTGT
>JAFCZI010000087.1 GCA_019314425.1 Deltaproteobacteria bacterium
AAAAAGATCGAGATAATATCACCTTACCCAAGGGGGTAGATTCCCATAACACATGATTTTGAAGAGCTGGAGGCCGAGGCAATGCGGCTTGGTATGTGAGGTCGAGCGCGACTCGCCCAAAAACTTCTATTGAGTCTCGACGCGCCCTCTGAGGAAGAAAACCTTCATCTGTGGGTGATCGAAGCCGAGAAACGCCTGAAGGACCTTAGAGCAGGCAAAGCCAAGGAATTATCTGCCGAAGAGGCATTTTGTCGTGCCAGAGCCGCAGTTTTATGAGAAGAGCTACTTTCCATGAAGACGCTTTTGCCGAGATGTAATGAAGCAGCTCAGTATTACGAAGAAAGGTCCTCTGGTCTCGGACTGTCTTTTCCGGATTCCGTTGAAGAGGCTGTTGAGACTGTATTGGAGAATCCAAAGGCATACCGGATCGTTGGACGTGAAGTTCGGCATAAGCTCCTGAGGCGATTCCCATACAGTGTTCTTTATGTTATTGAACACGATCGTATTCGGGTTATGGCAATTTCGCATCAGAAACGCCGCCCAGGGTATTGGCATTATCGGCAATAATTTATGCAGTTGCTGGGTACACTTTAGAGAGCATTATCATTTCAACATAGAGTGCGTGAGCCCTCAGCCTCAAATGGCCGCTCAACAAAGAGATTGGGCCACTCAATCTCTATTTCCGAACGGGAATATTTCATCAGAAATTTTATGCATATCCGTCGTTATTCTCGATAGGGAATACTTCGTTGGGAGAAATGATTCTTACAACAACAAGGAGATTATCTGAATTTATGCCTATAGAAGGAGTTCGTAAACCCACGAAAATGATCCATGTCGGTGATGTGCCCATCGGCGGCGGCACGCCCATCGCCGTGCAATCCATGACCAACACCGATACCCGGAATGTGTCTGAAACGGTCGGCCAAATCGAACGTCTGGCGGATGCGGGATGCGATATCGTTCGGCTGGCCATCCCCGATGAAGCAGCGGTTGCGGCTTTTGGGGAGATCAAGAAAAAGGTCAAGCCCCCGCTCATTGCTGATATTCACTTTGATCATCGGCTGGCCCTGGGGGTTCTGAGGGCTGGCGCCGACGGGCTTCGAATCAATCCCGGGAATATCGGCGGCCCGGAAGCGGTTAAAAAAGTGGTCGCCGTTGCCAGAGAGACGGAAGCCCCTATAAGAATCGGGGTCAACGCGGGATCTTTGCACCGCGATGTGTTGAAAAAATTCGGGGGACCCACCCCCGAGGCCATGGTGCATAGCGCCATGGAACATGTGGCGATTCTGGAGGAACTCGATTTCCCCCACATCAAAATCTCCTTGAAGTCCTCCGACGTTCGCAGTACCATTTCCGCCTACGAACTTCTGAGCGAACGGGTGGATTACCCCCTTCATCTGGGCGTCACCGAGGCCGGTACGTTGATTTCCGGTACGGTCAAAAGCACCCTGGGCATCGGATTTCTGTTGGCGGAAGGGATCGGCGACACCTTTCGCGTATCCTTAACCCGTGATCCGGTGGAAGAGGTTCGGGTGGCCTATGAAATTTTGAGAAGCCTCGGGTTGAGATTCCGGGGGCCTGAAATCATATCGTGCCCCACCTGCGGCCGATGTGAAATTGATCTTTTTTCCATTGTGGATGAAGTGGAAAGGGCTATTTCCGGGATTGTTGCATCCCCCAAGGTGGCCATTATGGGCTGTGTGGTCAATGGTCCGGGTGAAGCCCGGGAGGCCGATGTGGGGATCGCCGGTGCGCGAGGGCAGGGGATTCTGTTCAAGAAGGGGGAGATTGTTCGGAAGATTCCGGAGGATCAGTTGGCGGAGGTGTTGATTGCTGAAGTCAAGAAGATTGTGGATTGCGGAATGCGGATTGAAATTGGATGACAATATAAACAAAGGAGAACACCAAAAACATTATGCGATATTCAAACTATTTTATTCCCACCCAAAAAGAAATCCCGGCCGATGCCGAGATTATCAGCCATCAGCTGATGATCCGGGCCGGCATGATTCGAAAGCTCACTTCAGGCATCTACACGTATCTTCCCCTCGGACTCCGATCCATCCGGAAGGTGGAAAATATTATCCGGGAAGAGATGAACCGGGCTGGCGCCATCGAGGTTCTTATGCCCGCAGTGCAACCGGCTGAGCTGTGGCAGGAGAGCGGCCGGTGGGAATACTATGGGCGCGAACTTCTGAGGTTCAAGGACCGTCACGACCGGGAGGCCTGTTTCGGGCCCACCCACGAAGAAGTGATCACGGACCTGGTTCGTAAAGAGATTCATTCCTACAAACAGTTGCCCATCAACCTCTACCAGATTCAGACCAAGTTCAGGGATGAGATTCGCCCCCGTTTCGGGATCATGCGTGGCCGCGAATTCATCATGAAGGACGCCTACAGCTTTGATGTGGATGAGGCGGGGGCAGGCCGCAGCTACGAGGCCATGTACGAGGCTTATGAGCGGATATTTCAAAGATGCGGTTTGAAATTCAGGGCGGTTGAAGCGGACTCGGGAACCATTGGCGGCAGTTATTCTCACGAGTTCATGGTGCTGGCCGAATCCGGCGAGGACCAGATCGTCAATTGCATCAAATGCGACTATGCGGCCAACCTGGAACGGGCGGAGGTCAAAGAAGCGGATGATGTGTCCCCGGTGGATGCGAATGCTTTTGAGACCCTGGATCGGGTGGAGACCCCGAATCAGCGAACCATTGACGAGGTGACCGAATTCCTGAAGATTTCACCGGAACAACTGGTGAAGACCCTTGTTTATGTGGTTGATGAAGCGCCGGTGGCGGTTTTGTTGCGCGGCGATCATGAATTGAATGAAGCCAAACTGAAAAATGCGCTGGGGGCTCAGTCCGTTGAGATGGCTTCCGCAGGACGGGTTGAAGAAGTGACCGGCGCCCCCACGGGATTTGCGGGTCCGGTGGGTCTGAAGATCAAGATCGTAGCCGATAACGCGCTGAAGTCCATGCAAAACTTTGTGACGGGGGGAAACGAAAAAGACCTCCATCTGAAAAACGTGAACCTTAAACGGGATTTCAACGCGGTCCTTTTCGGCGATTTGCGCACCATTGTGCCCGGGGATGTGTGCCCCCGGTGCGGCGGGGAGATTGCCTTTGGACGGGGGATCGAAGTGGGGCATGTGTTCAAGCTGGGCGTCAAATACAGCGAGGCCATGAAAGCGGTTTTCCTGAATGAGCAGGGGAAAGAAGCCCCAATGATCATGGGGTGCTACGGCATTGGCGTCGGCCGGAGTGTGGCGGCCGCTATCGAGCAGAACCACGACTCGGACGGCATTGTTTTCCCCATTCCCGTGGCCCCCTTCGAGGTGACCCTCCTGCCGCTGCAGATGCATAATGAAGCCGTGGTGGCAGCGGCGTCAAAAATTTATGAGGATCTCATGAACATGGGCATCGACGCGCTCCTGGATGATCGGGATGAGAGGGCAGGCGTCAAATTCAAGGATGCCGACCTGCTGGGCATTCCGGTGCGCATCACACTGGGTTCCCGGGGGCTCAAGAACGGGGAGGTGGAAGTCAAACTTCGGTCGGAATCGGAGAGCGCCATGTTGCCGGTTGACAATGCCGCGATGGCTATTGAGACGATGGTGAAGGGCCTTTATGATTCGCTTAAATGACATTACTTCGCAGGTCCTCAGCTACCATCCCAAAGCGGACATTGAATTGATCGAAAAGGCTTATGTTTATTCTGCCAAAGTCCACCAGGGCCAGATTCGTCTTTCGGGAGAGCCCTATCTTTCTCATCCCCTGGAAGCCGCTTACATCCTGACGCAGTTGAAGATGGATGTCACCTGTATTGCCGCCGGGTTGCTGCATGACGTCATCGAAGACACCCATGCGAGTCTGGAGGAAATAACCGCGATTTTTGGCGAAGAGACCGCCAATATTGTAGACGGCGTCACCAAAATCAGTAAAATCCAGTTTAAGAGTTCCAAACAACGCCAGGCCGAGAATGTCCGGAAAATGATTCTCGCCATGTCCACGGATATTCGTGTGATCCTCGTCAAACTGGCGGACCGGCTCCATAACATGCGAACCCTGGGTTTTCAGTCTGAGGAAAAGCAGCGAAGCATCGCCACCGAAACCCTCGATATTTATGCCCCTCTGGCGGGGAGGATGGGGATCAACTGGGTCAAATACAGCCTTGAGGACCTCTGCCTCTTCTATCTGGAGCCGGAGATTTATGCCCGTATCAAGGATCTGACGGCGCGGCGCCAGAGTGAGATGGGAAAACTTTTGAAGGAGATCCAGAATACCCTGACCGAAGAACTGGCCAAGGCCAACATTCCGGCCACCGTCAAGGGCCGGCAGAAGCACTTCTACAGCATCTACCAAAAGATGGTTGACCAGGACCTTGAAGTCAGTCAGGTCTACGATATCCTGGCTTTCAGGGTGATTGTCAAGACCATCAAAGAGTGTTATGCGGCGCTCGGTCATATTCATTCTGCCTGGAAGCCCGTGTCCAAACGTTTCAAGGACTATATCTCCGTCCCCAAAGCCAATATGTACCAATCCCTTCATACCACGGTTTTTGGTCCGGCGAGAGAAAGAATGGAAGTCCAGATCAGGACCTGGGACATGAACCGGGTCGCCGAGAGCGGCATTGCGGCTCACTGGAAGTACAAAGAAGGGGGTGTGACTCGAAACACCGATGAAAAGCAGTTCGCATGGTTGAATGAGCTGCTCGACTGGCAGAAAACCCTTGAGGATCCCCAGGAATTTCTGGATACGGTGAAAATGGATCTCTTTCCCGACGAGGTCTATGTGTTCACGCCCACCGGCGAGGTGAAGTCCTTTCCCAAGGGGGCCACCATGATCGATTTCGCCTACGGTATCCATTCGGAGGTGGGTGAAAAATGCACGGGGGCCAAGGTGGACGGCAGGATGGTTCCCCTGCGGACTCAATTGAAAAACGGCAATATCATTGAGGTGATTACCTCCTCGAAACAACATCCCCGTAAAGACTGGTTGAGTTTTGTCAAAACGCCCCGGGCAAAGACCCGGATCAGGCATTGGATCAAGACTGAGGGGAGAGACGAAAGCATCGTCCTGGGAAAAAGCATCCTGGAAAAGACCCTGCAGCAGGAAAAATTGACCGTGCCCAACCTCCTCAAGAGCGAGCAGATTGCGGCCGTGGCCAAAGAACTTTCTTTTCAATCAGGGGAAGATCTGATTGCACAAATCGGTTTCGGGAAGATTTCGCCCAGGCAGGTGGTGGGGCGTCTCAAACCAAAACTGACAGACGATGAGGAAAGCCCTCAGGGATTGGTCGGTAAGATGGTCAGCCGGTTCACGAAGCCCAAAGGGGATCATGGGATTAAGGTGGACGGTGTGAGCGATGTGATGCTCCACTTCGCCAATTGTTGCCAGCCCCTGCCCGGCGAGAACGTGATCGGGTTCATTACCCGTGGAAGTGGCGTGACCATTCACAATGAAAACTGCCAGCATGTTAAAGAAGCCGATCCCAACCGGTTGGTAGCGGTCTCATGGGAGCCTTCGGAGAAAAGCACCTATCCGGCCAGACTGCGGGTGAGTACCGTGGAGGGAAAGGGTGTCCTGGCGGATATCAGCACCATTCTCAGCCGGAAAGACGCCAATATCACCCAGGCCGAAGTGAAAACAACGGTGGACCATAAAGGCATCTCTCTTTTCACCATTGAGGTGGAGGATTATGCCCAGCTTCAGGACATCATCCGTTCCATCAAAAAGGTGAAAAACGTGCTGGTGGTTGAAAGGCTTCAGGACGCTTGAAAGGTTTTCTTTACGGGCTTTTCAACGAGGCCGGATTTGATGCAGCTGGTGCAGGCCCTTATTTTTACGGTTTGACCGTCTTTGACACACTTGACGCTTTGAAGATTGGGATACCAGCGTTTTTTGGTCTTATTGTGAGCGTGGCTGACGCTGTAACCGACAAGCGGTCTTTTGCCACAGATGTCGCATATCTTTGACATTTGGATGTTTCCTCCCTGCTGAACATTATGATAATCCGTCCTTCTAGCTGTTCCTGACTAAAATATCAAGTACTTTTCTATGTTATTTCATTTTTTTCCCGTCGATGGAAAGGGATTCAAGCCCTTCACGGTTCAGCAACCGGATGGTGCGGTCTTTTGTTTCGATGAGACCCTGCTTGTTCATCCGGTTCAGGATCCGGGAAAGGGTTTCAGGGATGGTGCCCAGAAGGCTTGCCAGTTGTCCCTTTGAAATGTCGAGGGTGATAACATCCTCTTTTTTCTGTTCCGCAGAGAGATAAAGCAAATACGCGGCCAGACGGGCGGGGACTTCTTTCAGGGAAAGATTTTCAACTTGCAGGGTGAATTGCCGAAGCCGTATGGACAGCACAGCGAGCATGTTCAAGGCCAGGGACGGATGGGCCGTAATCAGTCCCAGAAATGCGGGTCTCGGGAAAAAAAGGAGCCTTGATGTCTGAATGGCTTCCGCATTGGCGGGGAATTGTTTACCTGAAAATACCGGTACTTCCCCAAAGGGTTCTCCGGGGCCGAAAACATGAAGAATCTGTTCCTTGCCTGACGGTGACACCTTGAAGATTTTCACCAGTCCTTCCGCCACCAGGTAAAACCCGTTGCCTTCATCCTGCTCCATAAAGATCATTTCACCCTTGGGGTAATTTTTTGAGATCGACACGTCTTTGATCTGCTCAAGGTGTTGTTCGGGAAGTCCCTCAAAGATAAGGGCGCCGGATATTATTTCTAAATCGCTCGTCATTCAAGTTGACTCCCTGTGGGTGTTTCAGAACTGGTGGGTGTTTCAGAAACTGACCATAATTGTTTTCTGCGGGAAACCTATCACGTTCCATTGATTTGGGCCAAACAATTTTGATGGTGCTGTAAAAAGTCCCACCTACTGCGTTGCAGCAATTTTTCAGAATTTCAACATGCACTTCAATTCCGACATTCCCCACAAACTGAAAAGCCTCTCCAATGAACCCACCCGTTGCCTGGTGATGCTGTATACAGTTTGAGGCTGGCATGAGGTTGTTGGGTATTATAAAAATCAAAATATTTTTTCAGGGATGGGATTGACTCCCTTACCGAACGGTACTCTTTCGGATAAATCTCCTCATCTTTCACTGAATATTTACCAAGAAATGCTTGGCTCTTGATGCTTTATCATTCCACCCCCAATGCCTTAAACACCGCATCTTCCGGATCAGCGTAGAAACCGGTCTGGAATTTTGCGAACAATTCCCCAGGAATGCTGGGGATATCCCCCACACTTGCCATGGGTAATAATATGCGCTTTGCTCCGGCGTCAAAGGCCACCTGGAGGGATTCAGCCAAATTCTGGACCGGAACGATGCTGCCGCCCAGACTCATGCTCCCCAGGACCACTAACTGGGATTGAACCGACTTCCCCAGTACCGCAGAACAAAGGGCCACAAACGCCGTGAGGGTCATGGCTTTTGTTGGACCCGTGTTGTGAAGCTCGACAATATGGATATGGTAATTATGGTCCCCGGCCTTGACCGATGCGCTGACGCCGGTGGCGTTGGCCTTATAATAGTCGAATCCCACCTTCACCGCCTCTTTTGCAGCGCTGGCAGAGCCAAAGCCTGAAAGGGTCAGAGAACCGTTTCCCGGGGTCACCTGCGTCTCCAGGCGGTAAAGCCCCAGATGTCCGCTGTTGCCCGTGGCCACCGTATGCAAAACCCCGGGATTGAGGGGGCTTTGGGGAATCAGGGACCCACCGCCCTGTTCCGGGACGCTGATGAACTTCTCTTCCATGTCTTCCGGGTTGATGTAAGAGAAATGGACGTCGTAAAACTCCATCCCGCCGATTTTCTTGAGCTGCTCCTTGACGCGACGGCGGGTCTCAAGGGCATATTCCAGGCAGCGTTGCACCGCCGCCTTGTCGTAATCTTCACCGGGGTAGAGGAGCTTCAAAAGGCCCGAAACCGTATGCTTCACCGCAATGGTATCCCGCTGGTTCAGATCCCGGCCCAGTTTGAAATACCGGTCAATGGCGTCGGAAAAATTCCGTTTTCGCATCTCCCGGAAAAATTCGGCCAGATAGTCCACAATCAGGCCATACTGGTTCGTAATATATTCCGGTCGCATTTTGGGAATCTCCCACCCGGGAATGTAGGCGTGGAAACGGTCGAAGAAGGCTGAATCGATCATGGCCTCGGGAAAGGGCGCCAAGAGATGACTGGTCTTCACCAGGGTGTCCACCGACTGGTTGAGGTTCCCCACAAACACCATGGAGGCGTAAGCGCTGATCAGATCCCGCCCCCGGGCAAATGAGCCGGAGGCCATGTAGTCCTTCATGATCTGCACACCGTCGTTGTCCTTGAAGGAAATTCCGGCCACTTCA
>JAFCZI010000344.1 GCA_019314425.1 Deltaproteobacteria bacterium
TCCCATGGTAAAGTACTACATAGATCAACTCGGCATTTATGGTCTTTTTTCAAAATATGTGAAAAAACCGGAACGATCCCCAGTTGATCCTGCTCAAATTCTCTCGGTTATGGTGGCCAATATCGTGTGTGCATCACAACCCCTTTATAAAGTTGAACAATGGGCTGCCGATTACATGGATGGTCTAAGTGAATATGGTCTCAACGCTTCAGTTTATAATGACGATCAAATTGCCAAAAACCTTGACAGGCTTTTCGAGGCTGACCGAAATTCCTTGATGTCTGAATTGACGGCAAATGCCATCGGGGTGTATTTGCTTGAAACAAAGCAGATCCATAATGACAGCACATCGGTTACTTTCACCGGCGCATACGAAAATCAACACCCCAAGGCCGTTGAACTGAAACACGGCTTCAATAAAGACCATCGGCCTGACTGCAAACAAATCGTTTTTGGATTGAATATCACCGCTGATGGAAATGTCCCCTTATCATTTGAACTGTTTGATGGAAATCGCACTGACGATACAACCCATGTCCCCAATTGGAATTCTCTTCGAGAATTCCTGGGAGAGTCGGATTTTATATATATTGCCGATTGCAAACTATGTTCACAAAAAAATCTGGATCATATTCATGAACATGGTGGAATATTTATTACAATCGTTCCCAAAAACCGCGCTGGCGTCAAACAGTTATACGAATTTCTAAAAACAAACCCCATTGAATGGCAATATGCATATGAAACGCCAAATAGCCGAAAAGAATCAGAAACCATTATTTACAAAACATACGAGGGTGTCCCTTCCAAAGATGGATATCGTATCATTTGGGTTCACAGCAGTGCCAAAGAAAAACAGGATGAAAGCCGCCGAAAGAACAGAATCGCCAAGGTCGATCTCCAATTGACTGAACTTTCTCCCCGACTTAATCAATACAACCTCAAGACAAAAGAAAAGATTGAAGAAGCGATCAAAAAAGCAACCAAAGGTGCATCTGATCTATTCCAAATTCAACTCATTGAGGATAAACAAATTGTTCAGCGCCAGATAGGCCCTGGAAAGCCGGGGCCCAACACACGGTATAAAGAAGAAGAAAATATTTCCTACCGCATTGAGTGGGAGTTAGATCACAAGGCTATCAAGGATCTGGCTTCCCGCGATGGCATTTTCCCACTCATTACAAACGCTGATATCGATGCGGCAGAAGTTCTTAAAGCTTACAAAAATCAACCTTACCTGGAAAAAAGAATGTATACGGCCAAGTCCATTTTAAAGGTTGCTCCTGTTTTCCTCAAAAAGACGGAACGAATCGAGGCCATGACTTTTCTTTATTTTATTGCGCTAATGATTGTCAGTCTGATGGAACGTAATATCCGAAAAAATATGGCCGAGCAAGGGGTTGAAAAACTGCCCCTTTTGCCCAACGGCATGAATACCAAAAAACCAACCTGGAATAATCTCAACTATTTTTTTAAGAATGTTCATCTCAGCATGGTTGAAAAACAAGACCAAATCATTCAGATAGTTACAAAGGGTGTTACGCGATTACATGAAATCGTTTTGAAATTATTAGGTGTTCCGCCATCTGTATACGCTGCAATACAAGACCGATGGTGGCTTTTTAAAAATTTAGGTTTAACTAAAAATCCTGGTTCTACATAATTCGGAAACCTATGCTCTAATCGTGCGAAATGTAAGAATTCGGAAACCTATGCTCTAATCGTGCGAAATGTAAGATATACTACCAAGAATTTTCTATTTCACAGCTCAATCTGAAAAATATTGCGAATAATTTGAAAAATTATGAAAGCTGACCACACCAGTTCCGGTTGACCCCATAAAGATTCCCATTCCCGGGAAGTAACAGGTGATGTAAAGGGTAACGTCTACGATGCCTTTCGTTCGGGTAGACCTGTTTTCGTAAAGGAAATCTGTCCGGATATGCTGATGCCTCTGCAAGGTATAGGCTGAGCCCAGCATGAAAAAGGCGCCATAGAGAATGGGTGCGGCTCTTTTTCAGCATAGCCTAACCTATTAATATCAGATGACTTTCTGTTTTAGCGCTACCATGCTGTTACCGAAAAAACCACGATAAGTACCCGGTTTTTCGATCAGCAGTGAAATAGGTCCCCGATATGTTCGAATTTCCGGCGGTCTTAAAATTATAAGTTGTTAATATTTCTATAAAAGATGTTGTCGTAAAAGAGCCACACCCATTTAATTTTTAAGAATACTCGTAAAGCTATTCGCCTGACATGTCAATTGGATTGCTTTCGAATTCCTTAGACAGGGCTGTTATTTATTCAGGATATACAGAATTAATTCCTGCGGTTGAGATAAGAGCCTCGGAGAGGTGTGGGAATATCAGAAGAGGCCCAGCCCGTGGAGATAATGATAGAACACAATACCCACAGTCGTTGAGAGGTTTAAACTGCGAACCTTTCCCCAGATGAGCACCCGGTAACAGGGATGGGCTTTTTGTATATGCGACGGCAATCCAAGGGTTTCACGGCCGAACAACAGATAATCCCCGTGCTTCACCTTGGTTTGGGTATACATCATATCGGCATGACGGCTGAAGCACAGCAGCCGGCCGTTTTCATTCATATTGTTCAGAAAAGCGTTAAAATCCGCGTGGTGTTGCACATCAATTTCGGGCCAGTAATCGAGCCCAGCCCGCTTCAGGTGTTTATCGTCCACACTGAATCCCAAGGGGTGGATCAGATGCAGCTTCATCTGGGCAGCACCACAGAGCCTGGCGATATTACCGGTGTTGTCCGGAATCTCCGGCTGATATAGAACCACATGAAGGGGTGGATCTTCCAAAACCACATGCGCTCTCGGGTCCAGTCCCGCCATCAGGGAAAAACCTCAATCCACGAAGTTGAAAAAAACCAACAACCCTCAGCCGCTGTTCATATCCCGATAAACGGAGAGGCTTCATCCTGCTGCCCAATCAAGATCCGGGTCTGTGCCAACCCACAGCGGTCCAGCACGGTTCTGGCCGCGTAAAGGGCCTTGTCCCGGTCATTGTTGGTTTCACTTAAGTGTGCCAGGACCACCCATTTCAGGTTATCATGGGAAACGGTTTGAAGCAGTTCACCGGCCTGTTCGTTCGAAAGGTGCCCTTCGCTGCTATGGATCCTTTGCTTCAGATACAACGGGTAAGGCCCTTCACTGAGCATGGTGGGATCGTAGTTGAATTCCAGGATCAAGGCGGTACAGGCCCTTAATCGATCTTCCGCCAGCCGCGTGCTTCGCCCCATATCCGTGACCAGACCGATCTTCACACCATTACTGGACAACACCAATCCCATGGGATCCGCCGCATCATGGCATTTCGTGAAAGTTTCCACAGAGATGTTTTTGATTTTCAGGGTTTCCCCGGTTTGAATGGGAACGACGACGGGAAGTTTTCCAAGGGTCTTTTCACCGATTTTAAGCGTCTGGGAATTGGCGTAGACCGGCAGTTTGAATCGCCGTGCGAGAACCCCCACGCCTTTGATATGATCAGAATGCTCATGGGTCACAACGATGGCATCGAGACTTTGGGCCGGAACCCCCACAGCCCCAAGACGTCTTTCGATCTCTATGCCACTCAGACCCGCATCCACCAGGACCCGGGTATCGCCGGTTTCAAGGTAGCAGCTATTCCCGCGACTCCCGGAAGAAAGAATGGAGAATTTCATGGTTTCTTTTATTGAACCCCACTGTGACCGAAACCTCCCTTTCCTCTTTTCGTCGCGTCCAGTTTTTCGACACGCTGAAGGTCGGCCCGATAAACCTTTGACAACACCATCTGAGCAACGCGGTCTCCCATCCTGATCACGAAAGGCGCTTCCCCCCAGTTGATCAAGATGATGCCAACCTCACCCCTGTAATCGGAATCGATGGTACCGGGAGCATTGACCATACCGATGCCATGCTTGAGTGCCAAGCCGCTTCGAGGGCGAATCTGCACCTCATAGCCGGGCGGTATGGATAGGGCCAGACCGGTGGGAATTAATTTTATCCGACCCGGATCAAGGGTAACGGGCGCTTCAACACAAGCCCGAATATCCATTCCGGAAGCCCCTTTCGAGACATAGCCGGGAAGCGGAAATCCCTGTTCAATAAAAACAGGGTTACATATTTTTATCTTTATGGGGATGGAATCCAACCCAAGCCTCCTGATTTGTCCAACGAAGCCTTGATGGGGTCGTAAAAAGTCCCATCTACTGCGTTGCAGTGATTTTTCAGAATCTCAACATACCACATGTATG
>JAFCZI010000345.1 GCA_019314425.1 Deltaproteobacteria bacterium
ATTCAAAACGTTTCAAGACGGCTATGTCCATGATTTTGAATTGTAATCTATATGAATCGCACTTGCTTTTGGCAAGCTTCGAGGAGGCTTCATCAAACCACGTCCTATGGGCGTGGTAGGTTTTGAAAAATGGAGGACGACCATGGCTGAAACCAAATGTCCGGTGTGCGGGTGTGAGACATTTTATGTCAAAAATCCGGAAGACGAATATGACCTTTACGAATTTCAATGCCGGGACGGCAGCATCCGTTTTGATTCTGATGTCGATGCATCCGGTTCCCCTTCAATAGACAACGGCACGGAAACCTTTTGTAATGGCTGCAACTGGCACGGCGGTTTTGGTACCTTGGCACCGGAAAAATTATAAACAGACGATTTGTTTTTGCCAATATTACTTGGCACGGAAATTGAAGCATATTAAAATAAAAACAGGCAATTTGGTTTAATTTACAAATATTGTCTTATCTCCATGAAAGGGGGAGCCCATGGACCAAAAAGTACTCGTAGCCTTTGATGATTCGGAAAATGCAAAACGGGCGGTGGCGTTTGTGGCCCGTTTTTTTTCCACGGAAACCCAGGTGACGCTTTTTAATGTGGCCCAGGATACCGCCACCCTGTGTGAGATGAACAGCCCGGAACTGACGCCTTATTTTACCTCCCAGCAAATGCATTTCTGTGCCCTGGAGGATAAAAAAAAGGCCCTTGTCACCCAGTCCATGGAAGATGCCATCAACATTCTCATCGATGCCGGGTTTGACCGGCAGCACATTGCACTGAAGGTAGAGGTGAAAAAAAAAGGCGCGGCCAGGGATATTGTCCGTGAAGCCCGCTCCGGCTATGATGTCATTGTCCTGGGGCGAAGGGGGATTTCCGGTATAAAGGAATTCATCCTGGGCAGTGTCTCCCAAAAGGTGTTTCAACTGGCCAAAGATCTCTCTGTTCTGGTTGTCAACTAATGTCCATCCAGAAACGGTTTTTTCGCTTAATCTCTGCGTTATGCACAATATTTTATCTTCGGAATATTATATCATGAAACTGCCCCAGGCCTTGAATTTTGAATTTATCGATGCCCAGTACACGCGATGGAAAACAGATCCCAAGGCCCTGCCCGACGATTGGCAGTTTTTTTTCGAAGGCTTTGAGCTGGGCGTTGCCGGTGCAGCGCCTGCCGGCGATTCACGGCAGGGTTTCAAACAGGCCCGTGTGGAAGAACTGATTTACCGGTTCCGTGATCTTGGTCACCTTCTGGCCTGCATGGACCCCCTGAGTGCCTGTCCGCTGGACCACCCCCTGTTGACCCTTGAGGCGTTTTCACTTTCACCAAAAGACTTGCCCGAAGAATTTTTTACCCCCCAGCTTTCCGGACGCGAAAAAGCGCCCCTGGCCGAGATCATTCAGATTTTAAAAGGAACCTACTGCCGGGATATCGGTGTTGAGTATATGCATCTTCAGGACCCGGCCGAACGGCGCTGGCTGCGGGAACGCATGGAGCCGGTCCAGAATAAACCCGCCCTGTCCGCACAAAGGCGGATTAAAATTTTAAACCTGCTCACCGCTTCGGCACTTTTTGAATCTTATTTGAACCGTAAGTATACCGGCGTGACCCGATTTTCCCTTGAAGGCGGCGATGCGGTCATACCCCTGCTCGCGACCATTGTGCAAAAATCGGCCCAAAACGGGGTAGAGGAGATTGTCTTGGGGATGGCCCACCGGGGACGCCTCAATGTCCAGGCCAATATCCTCAAGCGTCCCTATGAACAGATTTTTGCGGAATTTGAAAGCTGCTATGATCCCGAGAACCTCATGGGGTCAGGGGATGTCAAATACCATAATGGTTACATGACCACACTCAAAACCGATGGGGGAGATGACCTCCGGATGTATCTGGTCAACAACCCCAGCCACCTTGAAGCGGTAAACCCGGTGGTGGAAGGCATTGTCAGGGCCAGACAGGATCTTCTGGCCGAAAACGGCCAGGGCCGCGTTATGCCCCTTCTGGTTCACGGGGACGCCGCCTTTGCCGGCCAGGGGGTGGTGGCTGAAACCCTGAACATGTCCAGGCTGCCGGGCTATACCACCGGCGGTACGGTCCATGTCGTCATCAACAATCAGATCGGTTATACGACCCTGCCTGCGGATGCCCGTTCCACCCGTTATTCCACCGATGTGGCCAAAATGCTCATGGCGCCTGTTTTTCATGTCCACGGCGAAGCCCCCGAGGCGGTTGTGCACGTGGCCGAGCTGGCTTCCGATTACCGGGCCACTTTTCACAAGGATGTGGTGCTGGACGTGGTCTGCTACCGCCGATACGGCCACAATGAAGGCGATGAACCCTATTTTACCCAGCCGCTGATGTACGACCGAATTCGCAACCGCCCCCCGCCGTATCAGATGTATGCAGAAAATCTCCTTAAAGAAAAAATTATCGATGAAAAGCAGCTTGCCCTTGGGGAAAAAGAGATCAACGATGGTCTGGAAAGGTCGTTTGCGGCCATCCGCGGCAGTGAATGCCCTTTTCCGGAAACCACCTTCTATGATGTCTGGGAAGACTATCACGGCAATTATTCCCATAAAGCCATCAAAACCGGGGTCACCAAAAAAATTCTGACCGGTCTGATCCAAAAGGCTACCCAAC
>JAFCZI010000346.1 GCA_019314425.1 Deltaproteobacteria bacterium
CAAGGAGATCTGTGATCCCCTTACCGGTTCGAGCGACCATGGGGACCACCGGCACACCGAACTGCTCGGATAATTTATCAGGGTCCACCTTGATGCCACGGCTTTCGGCCACGTCCACCATGTTAAGGGCCAATATCAAAGGAACTCCCAATTCCTTGAATTGCACGGCCAGGTAAAGATGTCGATCCAGGTTGGACGCATCAACAATATCCACCACCAACCTCGGCTTTTCGTTGATTACAAAATCCCTGGCCACAATCTCTTCCATGGAGTACGCCGTCAGAGAATAGGTTCCCGGCAGGTCCACCACCTCTATTTCATAGCCTTGATGGTGAATGGTTCCGTACTTTTTTTCAACCGTTACGCCGGGATAGTTGGCAATGTGCTGCCTCGCGCCGGTAATGGCGTTAAACACCGTTGTTTTTCCGGCATTGGGGTTTCCCGAAAGAGCGATAGTAATTTTCTGTTTCATGGTCTCAAAGCTTTAATTTGATGGGTTCTCTTCCACTTCCACAAGAATGCTGCCGGCTTCATTGTTCCTGAGCGTTAATACATAGTCTCTGATTTTAATGGCCACGGGGTCTTTCAGGGGCGCCAGCCCTTGAATTTGAATGGGGGTCTCGGGAACCATGCCCATCTCCCTGATGCGTCGACCCATATCCCCGGTTGCGGAAACCCGTTTAATGATCCCTTTCTGGTTGTTCAGCATTTCTCTCATTTTAATCGTCTTCTTCATCAGCTGTCCATTGTTGGTGTTTTTCTGGTAAAGGGTTTTCAAATTCCTTCAGTTATGGTCCGTCCCCGCACAGCCTCCCCCCCGGGTGAAGCGGCGGGGGCCCAACCCGGTAAATATAATCGCAATAATGCCTTTATCAAATTTTTAATTGAATGAATACGAAGCGGAGCCTTAATTGATTGGTTTCAGACAATCATGGATGCGGGTCCGGCTTTCGGATGACACCACCAGGAGGTGTTCTTCAATCTTTTTCCCGTGCATGTACTCATTGAGGAAAAACCCCGACCCGTCCATTTTACAGATCTTCAGGCCGGCGGCCTCAACAATCACCCGGGCAGCAGCCAGGTCCTGAAAGGTTTCACGGGCAATGATGGCCGCCTCGGCTCGACCGGCGGCGACATAGCACATATGGGCGGAAGTACAACCGAAACTGCGGATCTTGCCTGCAAAAGAGGGGCGATAATGGTGGTTAAATCGCGCATAGGTCAGCAAAACACTTTCGTCATTAATTTCTGAGGGTGGCGCCGCATGAATTTTTTGCTCTCCCCAGAATGCCGTCTCACCGGCACGGGCATGGAACAGGTCTCCGGTTGCGGGCATATGAAACACACCGAAAATGGGCCAGGAGTTTTCCAACAGTGCCAGTGACATCCCCCATAATGGGATGCCCCCCTGGAAATTGGCTACGCCGTCCAAAGCGTCGAAAACCCATAAGTACCTTTTGTCTTCGTGGGAGTAACCCATATCTTCCTGGTTGTTTGAAAATAGCTGATGCTCGGGAAAGCGGTTGCTGAGTTGGTCCTGGAAAAACTCCATTAAGTGGAGTTCCGCTTCCGTAACCAACTCCTCATCGAACCTTTCTCCGGGTCTGGCCTTTCCGTAATAGGAAAGTGCCGCCTTTCCGGTTTCCCGGATGGCCTGCATGGCAAATTCGGTCAAATCTTCAATCCCTTGAACCGCTGTATCCAATTGGTTTCCTCCCCCTCATCTGATAACATGACGCCCGGTACAACTCCAACCCACCGGGTTTCACCTCATGCCGAAAAGCAGTTTAAAACGGATGACTAGGTTATCCCAAAACAGCCTTCGATACAATGCTTTTTTCCATCGGGAGGAAGAGGCTGGACTTTCTCGAAAGATGGCAGTAAAAAAATAGACTTGAATCGGGTCGCAAGATGGCATTTTGCACAAAAAGAAAAGTTTTTTCATGAGGAGGTTCGAGATGGCTTACAATACGGTGCTGCTGGACCAGGAAGAACGCGTGGGGGTGATTACCCTTAATCGTCCGGAGGCCATGAACACATTCAGCACGGAAATGGCAAAGGAATTGAACCAGGCGTTGATTCAGCTGGATAACGATCCTGATATTCGGGTGGTAGTGGTCAAAGGCGCCGGCAAGGCGTTCAGCGTGGGGATTGATGTATCCGAGTTCTTTGGAAAATCCCAGAAGGAATACCGGGAGTGGGTCGGCATCATGGAACAGATGAACCATGTGATCGGCAAGATGAAAAAGCCGGTGATTGCCTCGGTCCACGGGTTTGCGGTGGCCAACGGGGCCGGCCTGCTGGCTGCTGCCGATCTGGCCGTCGCAGCCGAAGGCACAAAGATCGGCACAACGGCCATCAATGTGGGTCTTTTCTGCATGGGTCCGGCTGTTCCACTGGCCCGACACATCGGCAAAAAACGTTGCCTCGAAATGCTGTTTAACGGGGACATGATTGACGCTGAGACCGCGGAGCGATGGGGTCTGGTCAATCAGGTGGTACCGCCCGGTGATCTGGAATCCGCCACCATGGCACTGGCCGATAAGCTGGCCCAAAAAAGCCCTCTGGCCCTTCAAATGGGAAAAGAGGCTTTTTACGGCATGGCCGACATGGAGTTCGGAAAAGCGGTGGAAT
>JAFCZI010000347.1 GCA_019314425.1 Deltaproteobacteria bacterium
ATTGGCAAAACGAGGAATTTCGGCTGATTTTCAGCGAAGCTTTTTGACGACGACGCCTACTCTTTCATAAATGTTGAAAGATAAACTCAGTGATGACGTGGCCGGGAATTGCTGACCAGACCCCGCACCACCTTTTCCGCATCCCGCTGGCGTAATTCCTCAAACCTCAAGGCCCAGGCATGATCCGTATAAGCCAGATTCCGTAACTCCAGCATCACTCTGATGCGGGCCGGATTGTTTCGCAGTACCAAGAGGTTCTGACCGCGAATGGTTGTACCCGCTCCCAGAAAAGCCTGCATGGATTTTGCAAAATGTTTCGATGCACAATCCGCCTTCCCGGTTCTCCTGTTTCGATAATAGAGAATCAGGGGGGCGTTGGGTGCACTATGATCGATATCCGCATGAAAGGATAAAAAAATGCGCCGGTTTTGAGGGACATTCTTGAAAGCCTTCCTTGCAATATCCACGCGGCAGGAAAGATTTCCGTTACGCCCGCCTATGGGCCAATGGGCCCTTTTGTTTCCTTTATTGAATCCCAGACTGTTATAGACCTCGTTTTTTTCATTGACAAAGGTCTGAACCGGCGGGTCTGAATGTCGAATCAGATGATTGGGGCTCAGCAGGGTCAGGGTCACATCCGCCCCGTGCAGGCGGAGCATGACATATACCCGCAAAGCAATGTCATATACATATTCATCTTCAACCACATAGACCGTGTTACCGTTGCCATCCAGGTTGGCCACCACAGCGCCCGGGTCCAGACCGCCATGCCCCGGGTCCAGCACAATATGCCACCCCTTCAGGCTGTTGCTGAGACGTCCCATGCGGGAAATTTTTCGATCGAAAGCCGCCTGGAGTTTTCGGGCACGCTTGAAGGTATTCCAGAGTGACAGGGGGGCACTCTCATAATACCGACGATTCTTCTGGAGGGAGGCCTTCGGGCGACTGCCGTAATAGGGACCGTTTCCGGTTTTAATTTTTTTGAATCCTTCGGAGGAGCCCATCAGGTCATCCCAGTTGATCTCTCTGATTTTAAGCCATTCCCTTCCTTTACGCAGCAGAGGATTGACCTTCAATTGATCCCCGGGATGGATCAGGGCGGTGCGCATATGATTCATGCGTTTCAAATCTGCCACACTCATCTGGTGGAGACGAGCAATTCTGCCCAGGTAATCACCCTTTTTGACCGTATAGGCGCCAAAACGCCTGGCCGGTTTTATCCCCAACTGAAGCTCCTGCCCCGGATAAATCCGGTCGGAGGTCAGCTCGTTGAGCTTTTTGATATCCGCTACTTTCATGTCATAGGCTTGCGCCACTTCCCATAGCGCATCGCCGCGTTCCACAATATGGATATGGGGTCTGGTTGCTTTGAGACGTAACTCCTGCCCCACCACAATTTTACTACCGTCAATGTCGTTGATGCGCTTTATCTCTGATACGTTCATTCGGTATTTGAGCGCAATGGAAGACAATGTCTCTCCCGAACGTACCACATATACCGCTTCATCCAATGAAGACGGCCGAAGCTGCAGGGTCTGCCCCGGATAAATCCGGCTCTTTTTAAGACCGTTGAGTTGTCTGAGAAGACCCACGGCCACATCGAACCGCTGTGCAATGGTGGACAGGTTGTCCCCCGGCATGACCTTATACTCAAACAGTTCTTCTTCAACTTCTTCAGCGGTTTCCTTTTCTGCGGTTTCACACAGCTTAAAGGTCATGCCGGGCGTAATGACATCCGTCTTTAATTGATTTCGTCGTTTGATTTCGGAAATGGAAAGATTGTATTGTTTCGCAATATCCCACAGGGCCTCTCCCTTTCTAACCACATGGATGGGGGGTCTTTTGGACGGGACTCGGGCGGCACCCAGCTTGAGTTTCTGACCCGTATAGATCCGATCCCCTGAAATGCGATTCAGGTCCCGCAATCGGGAAATGGGAAGGTTCGCTTGAAGGGCTATTTCGGAAAGGGTGTCACCGCTTTTAACAATATAAAAACCAGGGGAAACGGATTTTATCCACAGCCGCTGCCCTTTATAAATTTTGTCGCCAGACAGTTTACTCCATTTTTTCAACGCCTTGATGGAGACTTTATAGTGAAGAGCAATCCCCCCCAGGGTGTCCCCCTTTTTGACAATGTAAATGAACCGGGATTTCGCTTCCCCTGCCTGGACGCTGGGAACATCGCCCCAGAAAAGGGTGATCATTGCCGTTGTTGAAAGGAAGAAGACAAAGAAAAACATGCAGACGGTCTTAAGGCGGTAAGGACGTTGTAGGGAGTGAACTGAGTTCATATCAGGGTGCTGCGTCATTAAAGATGAAGGAAACGCTCCAACCGGGTTTTTCTACCACGAAAACCGCTTTACAAGCAATGAATATTCCGACCCATGCCCCCGGCACTCGGAATTACCTCATCCCAAGGCGCTTCGCACCTTGAGAAAGCCTTGCCTGCGAACAAACTGCTGATCACTGCTGATAGCGGCGGAAGTAATGGTTATCAAATAAGACTGTGGAAAAAAGAACGGGTGCAATACAAAAAAGTGAAAACAGGAAAAAATGCATCAACCTGACAAACTACTGAACTCAAATCAAGCACATGTGTAATATGCAAGGCCATGGACTGGCCGTTAAAAATA
>JAFCZI010000348.1 GCA_019314425.1 Deltaproteobacteria bacterium
TTGCTCATAAATCAATCTCTGCTGAGTGGGATCCGTGATTTGTGCAATAGCTGCATCACTCATTCCCTTGGATCTCAAGAACAGCTGAGCTTCTGCCATAGCATCCAGCTGAGCCTTTTCTGTCCGTAGTTCTGGGAATCTCTCAACAAAAGCATCACGTTCACGCAATGCTTGCTGGGTCTGCTGAATCTGTTGATTCTGGCGGTCTATGTTGAGCTGTGCCTGCTGTAAACCAACCACCCTGGCATCTTGTTGGATGCCTGCAAACATCTGCTGAGCGTTGTTTATGGCATAGTTGAATTGTTCCTGGCTGATCTGACCTGCCTGGGCAAGCTGCTGTATTTCCAGAACCGCATTGTTCAACTCGTTAGCCTGTGCTTCCAGCTGCTGGTATTCAACAGGGGCTGGTGGCGGTGGCGGTGCCTGTTCAGCTGCAACGGTCTCTTGATCAGTCGGATCATCCGGGGTTTTCTTCATGTTCTTTTCGCTGGCAACCTCGCTCGCTGCAGCAAGCAATAGGTCGTCCGACGGATTGGTCACGCCTTCCAATGTATCGTCGCTGGTTTCACGACGGGAAGCGGGTGTCGGGGTTGGATCCGTGATGTCTTCGCCGCCCATTAATAGACTGGCAACGTCTTCAACCTTCGATTCCTGGGACGCCGGTGCGGCGGCCTCGGTTGGTGCTTCGTAGCTTTCTGGTAATTCACTCATAATAGTTTAGCCGTTTGGTTAGAGGTAAATAGTGTGGGCTCGTCGGATTCGACGGCTACCCGGTTAGAAATAAGGAGGTCGGTAATCTGGTCAACAGGTTCCCGTTTGGTGGTCGCCTTAACCGGCTGCTTAACCGGTGGCGTGCTAGTGTCTGCTTTCAGATCGGACTCCAGTTGGGTAACAATGTCCTTTGCCCGTTTCAACTGCTGCAGCTTATTTAGTCGGTCGGATCTGGTCATGGTAGTAACCCCATATCTTCCTCAAGTTGACGAATCAACTCCTCGTCGGACGCTCCCCTGGCTCCAGCAACTGCTCCTATTCTGCCTGGGATGTTAGCTGCTTCCAGTCCGCGCGTAAAGGTGTTGCTCGGACGGGAAAACAGCAACGCATTGAGCATTGCCTGGCCGGCTTTCGTTCCACCTACTGCGCCACCTACCATAGGAACCGCCGCCGCTGCAGCTAATGGAGGCATGGATCCGTTCACTAAGGAATATGCCAGACCACCGGTGGATCCTGCAGTTAGCAATCGTTCGGCAGTTCCTGAGTTATTCACGCTGGATCCGATAATGTCTTGTGCATTGTCTGAGAACAATAGATCGGTGTCTTTCCGCTCAGCTGCGCGGCGGGGTCCCAGGTGGGTAGTCAGAGCCCGCTTATGTTGCGCAGGGGTAAACATGCCTTCTTTAGCACCCACCGTGCCACCTGCCCTGTCCAGTGTCCGCATCTTGGCGAAAGCTAGATCCAGGTTCCTAATGGCGTCCTTCTTGCCTGGGATGTTCCTGGTCGCATGGTCCATCACTTCCTCTCGGAAAGCCCCGATCTCAGATCCTAGATCCTGGAGGAGTGGATCACCCGATTTACTGAAGCGGGACTCCTCGAATCGTAGCTTGGAATCCAGCTTCTTTAGAGTCTGGCCGGCAACAGGGCCGCCCGCCCCAATGTGATTGTCAAAGACATCACCAACGATGTAGGATAGCTTCTTCTGCTCCACGTCGGTGAGCTTACGTTCACCCCTGGCAAGTGCTGAGCTCTTCAGGTAATCAATGTTTGGCTGTGGCAGGTCGGTATCAAAATCAAGTACCTTGTCATACGCATCCGAAATGATGGAGTTACCCTCATCCATACCGTTCAACCGGACATTGGGTGGAAGATCCATTCCCGAATCCTTCAGCACTTTACGTACGACCGCAGGGCTGTATGCCTGGATCGAATCGTTGCGTCTGCTTTCAATCATCGATCCGAGTCCAGGGATACTGGTTGCCATGTCCTCCGCATCCTTGATTCGCCCCCCGATCCGTTGTCCAGTGGTTAGCGGTACACCCATGTCCAGGAGTTCACGAGCTCCCTGCTGCATTGGTATCCCGCTACCCATTAACTTGTTGGCTAGGGATCCGATACCCTGGCCAGCACCGCCGCCTATTGCTCCAGTGACTGCGCCTATTGCCTGATTATCGCTGTATTTAAGCCCGCCAATACCTGCGCCTAATGCCATAGCCCCTTTCAATGTTTTGGTAGCAGGTAGTGCCGCTTCCAGGGCGAATCCAGGCAAGTTGGAAGCTATCGGACTGGCTTCTTCGTAAGGTGCGAACTGAGCATCTGCTGCAGCCTGTTCCGTGGCAAGACGTGAGCGTACTTTGCCAAGGTAAGTATCAAGCAATGATGTGTCGGATCCGGTTATCGATCCGAGTCCGGATACCAGTGGCGCGGCTATGTTCGTTCCGATCTTCTGGATGCCACGGGAATAATCACCCACGGTTTTCCGGAATCCCTGATCCATCGTATCGTACAGTTCGCCGCCTGCCTCCATCAGTGAGGGAGCCTGAGCCATACTGGATGGTCGGATGTCCGTGGCATCATTTGCCATTGCCTCGGGATTGCGGTTAACCATTGCCATAATCTGAGCCTTGGTTGCGCCATC
>JAFCZI010000088.1 GCA_019314425.1 Deltaproteobacteria bacterium
GACTGGTCCCGGATGGTTTTCAGTAACTCCAGATGGGTACAAGTCGATTCGTCCAGGATCATGAACTCACCCATATGATAGGTGACAATTTCTTTGATATGGGGCGGGAACCCTTTCTGGGTCTTTCTGAGATAGGCAACAAGGGCGCCCGCAGCCGTGATGCCGCTGGGCATGTTTTCACATCCAAACCCTATGAGAGACCTGACCGAAAGCTGCTCTTTCAGCAGTTCGTCCGCCTTCCGGGGATCAAAGGTTTCCTCATCCAGTATTTCCAGGCGATACCTTGAGAAATCTTTTTCCCGGGTCTTCCGGTCAAGTTCCGAAAGCAATAATTCAGCCGGGTCGATTCTTCCCAGCTCTTCCAAGAGGTTCTCAAAGGAATTGATCTCCGTCAGCCGAAATTCACCCGTGGAAAGATCCGCATGGGCCAACCCGTAAACACCGTTTTCACCCCAGATGGCCGCCATGAAAAGGTTGGTCTTCCGGTCGAATTCCTTTTCATCCACCAGGGACCCGGGGGTGACAACGCGAACGACTTCTCGTTTGACGATTCCTTTTGCGGTTTTCGGGTCTTCCACCTGTTCACAGACCGCCACCTTCCAGCCACTGTCAACAAGTTTACCGATGTAGGCTTGATATGCATGATGCGGAATACCGCACATGGGGACTTTTTTGCCGTTGAAGGAGCCCCGGGAAGTCAGTGTAATGCCCAGGATTTTTGCCGCAACTCGGGCATCTTCAAAAAACATTTCGTAAAAATCACCCATGCGAAAAAACAAAATGGCATCCGGAAACGCATCCTTGATGCCCATAAATTGTTTCAGCATGGGGGTTAGTTGGGCCATTTCTCGCTTCGAGACCTTTGCAAGACGTCCCCTTTTGCCCAATCTCCGCGTTGCGTTCGGATTTTAATCCTCGAAATATCCAATATATTCCTCCGGTTAAAATCCTCAAGCGCCTTGATCTTGAACGAAATTGAACATTTTGCAAAGGTCTCGTTTTCAGGGAGATTCGTTGTCGTTGATCAAGCCAATGGTATCCCACTGGTTGCACTGGGGACATTTCCACAGGAGCTCGTTTGGCTCAAAACCGCACTGGGCACATCTAAACCTGAGATAGGGAACGTTCAACCCTTCGATAAGCTCGCCGTAATCCGCCAATATATCTTCTGAGGCGCCCCGGTTTAAGAACATCTGCCCCCTGAACCGCCTCGCTTCCCAGAAACCCGGGTTTAATGAGAGGGCATTGTTGATTTCCTCTAAAGCGCCCGCCATATCATCCTTGTTGTAAAGATAGCGGGCCAATGCCATATGGGTAAAGGCGTCCGGATTTGAACGGGCGCATTCTTTTAAGAAAACCTCAACCGGTTCCAGATTTTTCATCCGGGTGTAAGCCCCTTCCAGACGCCGATAGGCCAGAAATGTGAACTGGGGCGCTACTTCGGCCACCTTTTTCCACGCGGCGATGGCTTTTTTGTATTCCTGTTTCTTAAAATGGAGATCTCCCAGATGCAGATAAGCGTCAACACATTCTTTTTGAATAGACGTGGCTTTGCTGAAAAGTGTCTTGGCCCTGCCCACGTCATCTTTTTCCTGATACACTTTTCCCGCTTCCACCAAATGGTGGGCTAAAATATGCTCATGGTGACCTTTTTCAAGTCCGGCAATTTTTTGCCGGGTGGCGTAAGCGTTTTCCCAGTCTTTCAACCCTTCATAAATCCGTTCAATTTCTTTAAGGATCCGCACATCATCGGGTTTTTTTTGAGAGACTTGAAGAAATGTTTTGAGCGCACGATTCAGGAAACCACCTTTGAGGTAGTCTTTACCCAGATCGAAAAGCGCGCCAAGTTTGATTTGTTCATCAAGGTTGGGACGTAAAATGATATTTTGCCGAATTCTGATGGCACGGTCGATATCGCCCCTGGATCGATACAGGTTCCCCAGTGTTACATAGGTTTCGATCGTATCTGAATTCACTTGAACAGATTTTGTAAACTCTTCAATGGCCTGGTCGTGGTCCTCAGACAGGAGGTATTGCACCCCTTTAAAAAAAGACCTGTCCCCCCGATCTGCCGCTACCGGTTGTTGACCTTCCCCGGGCGAACGCATGCGTTTTCCCAGGAATAGCCCGATCAGCAGAAAAACAATGGCGGTCAGGAGAATCTGCTGGCTTCCACCGCCGAGGAACCACTGCCAGGTTGATTCCAACATGGGGATCGCTCCTTCACATTCAAAATATCCAATCTGACAGCTTCGAATCTACAGGAAGCGGCATGATCAAGCGTTGACGGGGGGAGACACCGGGCTCACATCGCCGCCTGAACTGATGTCTTCCGTTATAACGGGTAGATTTCGCAGGGAATTCAGCTCCATCTCATTGCTTTTCACGTCCTTCATCAGGGCTTTGATCTGCCGCTTGAACGAAAAGCGCTCCGAAAGCCCGAAAAACCAGATCACCATCACGCCGAAGAGAAACGCCACCACCGCAATCAGAAATATGGACAAGTCTGCGGTCTGGTAGTTCAAAAAAAGCAAGTTTGCCCTAAAATTGATGGTGGTTGATAAGGCGGCATAGTTTTGAACCGACAGCACCACAATCAGAAGTAAAAAAAGAATCACAACAAGCACCTTGATCTGTTTCATACAGAACCTCCATATTCAGTCGTCAATTTCTAAAGTTTATGGCACAACCCATGATGGCCTCGTAAAAAATCACAAATCCACCCATAGATGGCGTTGTAAAAGGTTCCATATACAAGGCGTAGTGGTTTTCCAGGATCGTAGGCATACATACAGTATGTTGAGATTCTGAAAAATCACTGCAACGCAGTAGATGGGACTTTTTACGACGCCATCAACCCATGATATAGAAAAAAACCAAAAAATAGCCGCTAAACCGGGATAATATGGCCCTTAACCGTTTCCGTCACCTCCAGGATGCCGATGCTGTTCACACCGCTGGCGCTGTATCCGGTAGCCGTGCCGGGGTTAAAGAACAAGACCCCGTTTTTTTCGTGGTTGCTGGCAATGTGGGAGTGACCATAAATAATCACATCCACCTTCGGAAAAAGTGGCAGGATCCGCTCCTCCAATCCGCTGGCGGGCCCCCAGCCATGAACAATTCCCAATGAAAAGTTTCCCACATCTACAATCTTTTTTTCGGGGAGCAGGGCTTTTATTTCCAGAGGGTCCATATTCCCCTGAACACCATGAAACACACCTTTTTCCAGGAAATCAACAATACTGGAAGATACAATGTCTCCGGCATGAATAATCATATCCACATCGGACAGGTAGATGTTATAAATGTCAACAAGTTCCTGGGTAACCTGATAGAGATGCGTATCCGAAAGTACCCCGATTCTCATGCCTTCACTCCAAAAAGCAAGGGACGAACAACCCCCGAAAATAAAAACCATTTGGGAGTATATCAACCCACGAAAAAAAGACAAGATTTATCTGAGCTACGGCTGGGTCATTGACGGAGGAAAGATATTTTGCAATAACAACGGACGATCAAACCACATCGAAAATGAAAGGTGGACCGATGCCGGTATACGAATTCTATTGTTCTGAATGCCATACGATTTTCAACTTCCTCTCCAAAACCGTAAATACGGAAAAGAGCCCCCTGTGCCCGCAGTGCGGCAAGGTAACGCTGGAACGGCACATGTCTGTTTTCGCCACACCGCGCAATCGGGGGGAAGAAGATTCACCCCTTCCGGATCTGGACGAAAGCAAAATGGAACAAGCCATGAACCTGCTGGCGACAGAAGCGGAGCATCTGGATGAGAATGATCCCAGGCAAGCCGCCAAACTCATGCGCAAGTTAACGGATATGACCGGGATCAATCTGGGGGATGGCATGGAAGAGGCCCTGAGCCGCATGGAAAGGGGCGAGGACCCGGAGGCCATCGAATCTGAAATGGGGGATACTCTGGAAGGGGAAGACCCCTTCTCGTTTGGGAAAAAATCCATCAAGGCTCGCAAAAAGCGACCCCCAAAGGTTGATGAAACCCTTTATGATTTGTAAAAACATAGGGTGCAGGGGGCAGTTTTCAGCGGGCAGAAAAATCAGCTTCAAATCTCAACCAGTTCGACATCCCCCCACGTGGCCATGGTATCTTTCACAATCACAGCCCCCCCCAGAATACCCCCAATCTCCTCCGCCCAATGGGCCGCATGTTCAAGGTCAGCGCGTTTCATGACCCGGTTCCCCAGGGCAGTGGCGGCGGCATCGGCCAGGGCGGTTGATTTGGAAAGAAGGCAAACCACGTCGGTAATCCCACGGCTTAGGGAATGACCCACGGTTGCGGAGGAAGAACATATGCCGAGCGGCATCTGCCGCTCCGGAATGCGCAGTCCGAATTTTCCACTCAAAGGGGAATCCCCCGCAAAAATTGAGACCGTGACGGGCCGTTTGGCCGTCAAAAAGATATCCCCCCCGTTTTCAATAATCACCTGTTCACTCAAATCAAAGAGCGCCTCTCCCACCCATTGCGCCATCGCCCCGGCCACAGACGCCATTGGGCCTACGCCGGCTTTTAGGGCCGAATGGATCATATCCTTGACAATGGGGGGGGCACAGGGGTCGTCACAAAGCGGCACAAGTGACGTCAGAAATTCAGGATGAAATTCAATATAGGTTTCGAGCTGGTGACGAAACATGAAGACCAGATCTCGGACTTGCTTTTCAAGATCCGATTCCGCACCAATCCACAGATCGGTCTCGCCCACAACCACTTGAAAGGATTCCAGGCCTTTGGCGTGAACGCTATGTCTGTAGGTGCGCTCCTGATAGGTTGGCATTCTTTTAGATGTGCCTTGAGATTGGGCGAAAGGGGGCGCTTTCCAAAGGTCTAAAAAAAAAGCTTCCCGGAATGCCGTTGTTTTCCTCCAGACTAATCTTCCCTCCTAAGGGTTTTCAAGATCTTGGAAGAACAGATGCACGCACACCCGAGAAGCCGTAATTTAAGCGCCACCGCTGCTTCCCTGTTTTTTGGAGCTGGATGACACTTAAAAACATCACTTCCTTGAACAGTGCCCACATTAAATTTTCCGGGGACACCGTTACACGACGGGCGTTGCAAAATCCTTGCCATAAATATATTGCCTTAAAACTACCTGATCTAGCGAATATTTACAGGGTTCATTAGAAAAAGAGGTGTCGAGTGTATCAAAAAAACCACAGATATGGCAGTAAAAAAACCACGTATAGGATAATTGGCGGCTTACCATTCAAATGATTCGAACCCCCTCATAACGACGCGTGAAGTCGGCGCTGAGCCCCTCCCTATCCTTTTTGAGGGCCAGGGGTAAATGCTCAAGAATATCCTGGGCCGTCATCCCGTCCGCGCCTTTTGCTTCCGCTGCAAGATCCCCGGAAAAACCATGAAGAAACACCCCTTTCAAAACAGCATCTTCAAGGTCCAGACCCAGCCCGAACATGGCGGCAATGACCCCGGTTAAAACATCGCCTGAACCGGCCGTGGCCATACCTGAATTTCCCGACATGTTCATGAAAACCCGGGCATCCGGCAACCCAACCAGGCTGTGTGCACCTTTCAATACGATCGTCGCCTGTAACGCTTCCGAAGTTCTTTGCAGGATCTCTATGCTGTCATGGTCAATTTTCTGCGCATCGACCCCCGTAATCCTGGCCATTTCACCCAAATGGGGCGTCAAAACGGTTGCCGGGCCACGCGCTTTTAAGATTTGAAGGTCGCTGCAAACGGCGGTAATCCCATCTCCATCCAGCAGAAGGGGGACTTCCAGCTCTTTAACGAGGGCTCTCACCAGGCCTTGGGTTTCCGCATCCAGCGATAAACCGGGGCCCATCACAACCATGTCCATTTGATTGGCCAGATCCAGCAGAACATCCTTGTTCTCAAGGGCGATACTCCCGGATTCAGTCTGTTTTTGAGGCAATAAAACAATTTCGCTGCCCTTACCGGCGATAAACGGTGTGATAGATTCAGGGGCGGCCAGACGTGAATACCCGCCACCAGCTTTCAGAAAAGACAGGGCCGAAAAGTAAGGCGCACCCAAATAGCCTGAAGCGCCGGAGATAAATAGAACCTGCCCCATGCTCCCCTTATGAGCGTTGGCATCCCTTGCGGGAAGGCTTATGTGCGGCGTAATACTGACCTTCAGATCGTTGGAATCGTACAATTCGGGTGGAAAGGAGATATGGGTTACAACCAACTCACCGCATAAATCATGGCCTGGGAATATGAGATTTCCCAGCTTTGGAAGGCCGAAGGTCACCGTGTAATCCGCCTTTACGGAAATCCCCATCACTTCTCCCGTATCCCCTGAAACACCGGAAGGGATATCCGCGCTGAACACGGTCTTTCCACTTTGGTTAATGGTGTGGATAATGTCCCGATAAAAGCCTTTCACTTCCCGCTCAAGCCCGGTCCCCAGGATGGCATCCACGATGGCATCCGAGTGCGTGATATCCATATGAACCGATGGTTCGTCTCGAACTTCACGGATCTCAACGGGCAGAGATTTCAAAATATCCAGGTTCAACTTTGCCGCCCCCCGGTACTTTTTCGGGTCCCCCAGAATGAATACCTTGACAATCCCCCCATTTGAATGAAGCTTCCTCGCAATAACGAAACCATCACCGCCATTATTGCCCATTCCGCAAAAAACAACGAAACGTTTACGCTTGATGCCCAATGCGTTCAGAATAACGAAATAGACCGCATCACCGGCATTTTCCATGAGCAGTTCTTCTTTAATGCCATAGGTTTCGATGGCAGTCCTGTCCAGGTTTCTCATTTCAGTGACGTTGCTGATTTTCATGGTTTCGCCTTTCATAGGGTGCAGGGTTCAGTTGTCAGGGTGCAGGATGTATGTAGATGGTATCAATACACCCTGGATGCCGTCAATAAATTCTTGACAGGGGAGGGTCAGGCAAAATAGGTTGAGCACGGAATCAACCATAACCCTGATGTCTGACTAACGCCTATGGAAAATCGAAAAAGCTGCGAGGTGGGGATAACCGTCCCCTTTCACGATCTGGATCCCATGAATATTGTCTGGCATGGGAATCTGATGAAATATTTCGACGTGGCCAGGTTCGCCCTGCTCGACCAATGCGGTATTGACCTGCAAGGCTATTTTGAAAAAACAAATTATCTCTTTCCCATTATCAAGACCTCGACCAAACACATTATCGCCCTTCGGAACCGCGACGAACTGCTTTGCAGGGTCACCGTGCGGGAAGCCAGAATCAAGATCGTCATGGATTTTGAAATCAAACGAAAAGGACACCCTCAGATTTTCGCCAGGGGAAGGAGCGAACAAGTTGCGGTGGTGTACCCACAAATGGAAATGATGTTTGAAATCCCGGATGACATTCGAAAGTCCCTGGGATTTTGACGATCTATGGACAATGCTATAATCTTCCGGGATCTGAATCATGACGGGCTGGTTCTATAAAACACTCATCGCCGGATCCGTAAGATTCGGGGCATGGTTTTTCAAGCTTTTTGCCTGGTTTGTTGCCACGGGCTACTTTGTTTTCTGCCCCCATCGCGTCAGAACAGGAATCCACTTCTACAAAGCGCTTTTTCCAAACCGGCGCCTGCCATATCATATGGGGTGTACCTGGAAACAATTCCATGATTTTACGGATGTTTTTCTTGAAAGGGCCATGATTTCAGCCCCTTCGAGCAAGGCCACTTTTTCCTCCACAGGCATGGAACATCTTGAACATGCCGTCAAAAATCGCACAGGGGGCGTGATGATCATGTCCCATGCGGGGAACTGGGATGCGGCTGCCCATCATTTGAAACGGGAACTGCCGGAAATCGATTTATTGCTCTACATGGGGAAAAACCGGAAAGAGCAGATTGAAAGCTTTCAAAAGGATGACTTCACGGGTGCAGGCATCAAGGTGATTGCCGTTGACAGGGAAGGCGGCTCTCCATTCGATATTGTGGAAGGGGTTAAACAGCTCAAAAGCGGCGGTTTGGTCTCCATGGCGGGCGATGTACTCTGGCGAAAGGATCAGCGAAGCGTTCCGGTCTCTTTTCTGGGACACGTAGCGGCGCTTCCCGAAACCCCTTATCTCCTTGCGCTTCTTTCAAACGTTCCCGTGTATGTCTTTTTTGCCTGGCGCACCGGCAGAGGGCACTATCATGTTTCAATCAGTGAGCCCATCGAGATTGAAAGCGCTTCACGTGCCCTCAAGCGCAAAACCATTGAAAAAACAGCGCAGAAATATGCTGACCATCTGGCAGAAAATATCCGGGAACACCCTTTCCAGTGGTATCACTTTGAGCCCTTTCTGGGTAAAAAAATTCATTAGGTTCGTTCCACATTGACGCACTCGTAAAAAGCCACAAATCCATCTGTAGATGGCGTTGTAAAATGTTCCATATACAAGGCGTAGTGGTTTTTCAGGATCGTCGGGCATACATGTGGTATGTTGAATAACGGAAGGGCGGACACACAGGTCCGCCCCTACGGGTGAACCCGATTGGTTTGTAGGGGCGGGTCTTGTGCCCGCCCTTGTTTCCTGCAACGCAGTAGATGGGACTTTTTACGACGCCATCCACATTGACATCTCCCGTACGATCCAATACCATTAGCGCTGGGTCACTGGCCATTCAGTTTTCAGGGCCGAGCGCTGAAACAAAAAAATCGAGGCACCTTGAATGACACGAGATGAAATAAAAAAGAACATACTGCAAATTTTTGAAACGGAATTTGAAATCAGTAACCCGGGGCTGGATGATAACCTCACCGAAGAACATGATTTTGACAGCATTGATGCACTTGAGCTTCTGGGTGAAATTGAAAAAATGCTGGGTTCGGAATTAACCCGCCAGGAAAAAAAGGCCTCCATGGAGATTCGCACCGTCAATCAGATATGCGATTATGTGGTATCCCTCGCCGAAAAAAGAACATTGATGGCGTCGTAAAAAGTCCCATCTTCTGCGTTGCAGTGATTTTTCAGAAGCTCAATATACTACGTTGAAAAAAGAACATTGATGTAGATTTTCGAGGCTTTTAAACAAAAAATAGGAACCCCCATGGAAAGAAGAGTCGTCATCACAGCCGCTTCGGCCATCACACCCATCGGCCATACCAAAGAGGAGCTGATCGATAGCCTTATCAATGGAAAATCCGGCGTAAAGAAAATCCGGGCAGACGATCTCCTGACAGATCGCGTGGAATCACAGGTATTCGGGACCGTCAGCTATCCCATCGATTTCAATTTTAAGAGAAAATATCGCAAAACCATGGGGCCGGTAGCATTCTACGCCTGCCAGGTGGTGAAAGAGACGCTTGAATCCGCCGGGTTGGCGCAGGAATTCATATCATCGGGCAGACTGGGGGTGGCTTTTGGCTCCACCCATGGCAGTCCAACAGTGCAGAGACAGATCTATGAGCATTTTTTCAGCGGCTCAGAAGAGCGGTTCTCCGCCATCGGCGCAGTGGATTACCTTAAAAGCATGGTGCATACCACAGCGGTCAACATTACCAAGATGTTTGAAATTACCGGCCGTGTGATCTCCTCTTCCACAGCATGCACCACCAGCAGCCAATCCATCGGATACGGTTATGAAGCCATCAAATACGGCATGCAGGATGCCATGGTCTGCGGTGGTGCCGACGAGTATGATACCACCACCGTGGCGGTTTTTGACAACCTGCTGGCCTGCTCAACGAAATACAACCAGACGCCCCATCTCACCCCCCGCCCCTTTGATGTGAAGCGGGACGGTTTGGTGGTGGGGGAAGGGGCCGGCGCGGTTCTGCTGGAAGAGTACGAATTCGCCAAAAAAAGGGGGGCGAACATCCTGGGAGAGGTGATTGGTTTCTGGTGCGGCAATAACGGCGGGGACTTGATTCTGCCCAACATGGACGGTATCGGAGAAACCATCGTTCAGGGCTTGAAAAATGCGGGAATAGACCCTGAGGATGTTGATTTTGTGAGCGCCCATGCTACCGCCACGAAAATGGGCGATGTGGCCGAGTCAATGGCCATTGCCAAAGTCTATGGAAAGGGTCCCTGCGTCACGGGTCTTAAGAGTTACATGGGGCACACCATGGGGTCGTGCGGCGTGATTGAAACAATCATCACCCTCCACATGATGGCGAAGGGGTTTATCGCGCCCACCCTGAACCTGGATGAGGTTGATCCCAGATGCGCCACGATTCGCCACACCGGAAAATTGCGTGAAACCCCGATCAAGATCGCCTCTATTCAAAATTTCGCATTCGGTGGCGTCAACACCAGCCTGTTTCTGAAGAAAATCTAAAGCGACAAAGCCGCAGTTTTAGTACTTTATTTCCTATTTTTCTG
>JAFCZI010000349.1 GCA_019314425.1 Deltaproteobacteria bacterium
GAACACTCAGGCGCTCATCATTGGTGGGGGTGTTACCGGCACCGGTCTCGCGAGGGATCTGGCACTGCGAGGGGTGCAGGTTCTGGTGGTTGAACAAGGGGATATCAATGCGGGGGCCTCGGGCAGAAACCACGGGTTGCTGCACAGCGGGGGGCGTTATGTTTTCACTGACCCGGAGGCAGCGAAAGAATGCCATCAGGAAAATGAAATACTGAAACGGATGGCGCCCCACTGCATTGAGGATACGGGCGGGCTCTTTGTGGCCGTTGAGGGCGATGATGAAGCCTATGCCGCTGAATTTCCGGTCCTTTGCCAAAAATGCGGCATTCCCTGCCTGCCTGTTGATCCCAAAGACGCCAGAGATCTTGAACCGTCCCTTTCCAGCAAAATCATTACCGCCTACCGGGTGGATGATGCCGCCGTCGATCCTTTTAAAATCTCCCTTGAAAACATAGCACATGCTCAAAAACTGGGAGGAACACTTCTGTGCAATACGAAAGTAGTCAGCTTTGAAAAAGAAAACCATTCGATCAAAACGGTTCGTCTGATCAATGTGCACACCAGAGAAGAGACGATTGTTGAACCGGAGCAGGTAATCAACGCCGCCGGACCCTGGGCGGGGAAGGTGGCGGCGCTGGCAGGACTCGAAATTGAGATGCTCTATTCCAAGGGGACCCTGCTGGTGACCGCACACAGGGTTACGGAGCAGGTGGTCAACCGGCTGCGCAGCCCCGGAGACGGGGATATTCTTGTCCCGGGCGGGACCGTCTCACTTCTGGGGACCACCTCCGTCAGAATCGATTCCCCCGACCTGATCATCCCCACCATTAAAGAGGTGGACCTGATTGTGAACGAAGGATCAAGAATGATCCCCACCTTGAAAGGCATTCGCTATATCCGGTCCTATGCCGGTGTGCGGCCGCTTCTGAAAATGGATTCAGCGCTGGATGACCGTTCCGTAAGTCGCGGGTTCACCCTGCTGGATCATAGCCGCGACGGTCTTGAGAATTTTGCCACCATCCCTTCGGGAAAATTGACCACCTTCCGTTTCATGGCGGAGAAAACGGCTGATCTCATATGTGAAAAACTGAGCATCCATGCGCCGTGTCTGACCCGCACAGAACCCCTCCCGGCCTCTTCTTACGGAAAAGGGACCGAACCGGCCCTGGGACCGAAACAGTGGGCCAAAAACCCTGATAACGATCCGATCCTCTGTGAGTGTGAGATGGTGCCTGAAAGTACCGTAAAAAACATTGTTAGATCCATCAAAGAAAAAGACGGAGACCTCAGCCTGCAGACCATCAGCCTTCGAAGCCGGGTGGGAAAAGGGGCCTGCCAGGGAACATTTTGTGGAAAACGGGTTTCGGCATTACTGGAGGAGGGCGGTCACATAAAAGAGTATGATGGCCTCCATGATATCCGGGATTTTTTGCAGGAGCGGTGGACCGGCGAACGTCCGGTCCTGTGGCACGGTCAAATGATGCAGGCAGAACTCAAAGAAGCCCTTTATTGCGGAGCTTTTGATCTGGAGATGGATGAGTGATGGTCACAGCGATGACGTCCAAAGATGCCGCATTGGAATGCGATCTGGCCATCATCGGCTGCGGTCTTTCGGGTATGGCGGCAGCATTTTTTGCCACTGAAAAAGGGCTTTCCACAGTTCAGGCCGGCGTCTCCGGAGGACTGATTTTTGCCACCGGTCTCCTGGATGTGATGGGAACCCATCCCATTGAAACGGCACATGGGTGGACGGACCCATGGGCTGCCATCGATGCCGTTTCAAAAGATATTCCGAATCACCCCTACGCGCGGCTTACGCCGGACATCATAAAGGAATCACTGGGACAGGTGGTTTCTTTTCTGGGGGAAAATAGTCTTTCTTATGTAAAAAGCGGCGAAAAAAATTCAGAGATCATGACCCAGCTCGGCACCACCAAAACCAGCTACTATATCCCTCAGACCATGTGGGAAGGGGTGTCGGCACTCTATGACAGGCGCCCGTGCCTCATCGTTGGGTTCGACGAATTGAAAGATTTCAGTGCCTCCCGTGTGGCAAAAGGATTGATGGGCCGATGGCCCGGCCTCCGATGGCGGAACATCAGTTTAAAGGGAATGGTAAAAATATCTTCTCTTGTTTCCGGTGATATCCTGGCCCGGGACATGGAGACAGCCGGCAATGTGGAAACCTTGGCCAATCTCATACGCCCGCATCTCAAAGATGCTGAAACCGTTGGCCTGCCGGCCATCCTCGGAATGAAACAGCCCCAGGGAATCATTGAAAAACTCTCCCACGAACTGGGGGCAAAGGTGTTTGAAATTCCCACAACACCCCTTTCCGTTCCCGGCCTCAGGTTAAATGAAGTGTTCATGCAAGGGCTGGCGGAAAAAGGCGTCAAACTCTTTTTTCCTGAAAGAATCCTTTCGTGGGAGAAGGAGGACGACGGCGCCTTTTTGCTGGCCATGGGCCAGGGCCCACAAAAGAAATGGATCAGAGCAGAAGGGGTCATCCTGGCATCTGGACGGTTCTGGGCCCATGGGCTCAGGGCCGATCGGGACAGGATACGGGAACCCCTCTTTGATCTTCCGGTTCATCAGCCGAAAAACAGAAATCATTGGCACTGTGA
>JAFCZI010000350.1 GCA_019314425.1 Deltaproteobacteria bacterium
CCTGCGGTCCCTGCAGCGAGATCCATATTGACAGGGGCGAAGCTTTTGGCGGCGGTGGGGAAACGTGTGACGTGGGCTGCGACTGCGACCGGTGGCTTGAGTTGTGGAATCTGGTTTTCATGCAGTTTGAACGGTCGGAAGACGGCACCATGACACCTTTGCCCAAACCCAGTATTGATACGGGCCTGGGACTTGAGCGGGTCATTTCCGTGCTCCAGGATGTTCCCACTAATTATGATACCGACCTCTTTATCCCCATCATGGAAAAGGTGGGGGAATTGTCCGGCAGGATGCGCAATGAATCCAGTCTGGTGGAAGTGGCCATGAAGGTGATTGCCGATCATTCCCGTGCAACGGCCTTTTTGATCTGTGACGGGGTGCTGCCGTCCAACGAAGGCCGGGGCTATGTGCTGCGCCGTATCATGCGCCGGGCCATCCGCTATGGCAGAAGCATCGGTCTTGTGAAACCCTTTCTCCATGAGACGGTTCAGACCGTTTTCCAGATCATGGATGAGGCCTATCCCGAACTGAAAGAGTCTGCCGCCTTTATCCTCAATGTGGTGAAAAACGAGGAAGAAAAGTTTTTGGAAACCCTGGGGACGGGCATGAAACTGTTAGAGGCCACCATTGAGGACACCCGGAAACAAGGGAAGTCCACCATTCCCGGAGCGGTTATCTTCAAGCTTTATGATACCTTTGGGTTCCCCGTGGACATCATTGCAGACCATGTTAAGGAGATGGAGATTGAGCTGGACATGGAGGGGTTTGACAGGGCCATGGCCGAGCAGAAGAAAAGATCCAGATCCACGAAAAAATTTGCCGGGGTGGGCGAGGCCTATAAGCCGTTGACTTCCAACGGGGTTAAAACCCTTTTTTCCGGTTATGATGCCCTGGAAGTTGAATCCTATGTTTTGATCCTGGTGCGCGATGACAAGGAACTAGCGACGGCTGTCAAGGGGGATGAGATCGAGGTGGTCACCGCCCAGACCGTTTTCTATGCGGAATCCGGCGGTCAGAGCGGTGATGCCGGGATTTTTGAAAACGAAAACTGTGTCATCGAGATTTTTGATACAGTTTCTGATCCTTCCGGGCTTTCCATCCACAAGGGCAAAGTGGTTTCCGGCCAGTGCGCCAAGGGGGATGTGTTTACCCTGAAGGTGGACCAGGGACAACGGCGGGCAACGGCAATAAATCATTCGGCTACCCATATCCTCCACTCCGCCCTGAGAAAAGTTCTGGGGGATCATGTCAAGCAATCCGGGTCTCTTGTGACCGATGCCCGGCTGCGGTTTGACTTTACTCACTTTTCCGCCATTACCGCCCAAGAGCTTGTGGCCGTTGAAAATGAGGTGAATGGGAAAATCCGGGAAAATTATGGGATTACAACCAAAGAAATGGACATGGATGAGGCAGTTCGTGCCGGTGCCACTGCCCTGTTTGAGGAAAAATACGGGGATGTGGTGAGGGTGGTTTCCCAGGGGGATTTTTCCCAGGAACTTTGCGGGGGAACCCATACACAGTTTACCGGGGATATCGGATTGTTCAGGATTCTGTCCGAAGGCGGTATCGCATCGGGGGTGCGAAGGATTGAAGCTGCCACAGGCAAGATTGCCCTGGATCGGATACATTCTGACCAGGCAGCCATTGAAGCGGTTGCCAACCTTGTCAAGGGCAGCCGTGAGGATGTGGTGACCCGCGTGGATGCGTTGCTGCAGGAGAAAAAATCCCTTGAAAAAGAGCTGATCTCCATCAAAGCCAAGCTGGCCTCCAAGTCCGTTAAAAATATCGATGAGGATATTCGGGAAATAAACGGGGTCAAATTTCTGGCCAAACGGGTGGAAATTGAAAATCCTTCCCAGCTTCGGGATCTGGCAGACAAGTTCAAGACAAAGCTTGGTTCCGGTGTCCTGCTTTTAGGGGCGCAGTCCAATGGCAAGGCCCTTCTTATCTCTGTTGTGACCGATGATCTGACCAAGCAGTTCAAGGCAGGGGACATTGTCAAAACGGCAGCCAAAATTGTGGGCGGCGGCGGCGGCGGGCGGCCGGACATGGCCCAGGCCGGGGGTACAAAGCCTGAATTCCTTGATGCGGCCCTTGAATCGGTTTATCAAATCAGTTCATGATCGCCTATTTTATCAGGCGGCTGTTATTGGTGATACCGACCTTTATCGGTATCACCATCATGGTCTTTACCATTACCCGGTTTGTGCCGGGCGGCCCCATTGAACGTATTATTGCCGAAACCCGGGCCATGCAGTTGGGGCAGGCAGGGGACGGTTCCTCAACCAGGGCAAATCCCGGGTCGGGCCAGCCCCTTTCCCAAGATCAGATCCAGAAATTAAAAGAATATTACGGGTTTGACAAGCCGATTCTCAACAGTTATCTCGCCTGGCTTGGTAAAGTGCTCCAGGGGGATCTGGGCCGGTCTACCCGGTATCAGGACCCGGTCTGGGATATGATCTTAGAACGAATTCCCATTTCCCTTTATTTTGGAATCCTGAGTCTGATTCTTATTTACGGGGTCTGTATCCCCCTGGGGGTTGCCAAGGCGGTTCACCACAGATCCGGGTTTGATAATTTTACCTCGGCTGTTATTTTTACGGGGTATGCCATTCCCGGGTG
>JAFCZI010000089.1 GCA_019314425.1 Deltaproteobacteria bacterium
AAAAAGCCATGCGGCCACGCCCAAGTACATCTTCTATTTTATAGGGGACGGAATGGCCAATGTTCAGATCCATGCAGCCGAAGCCTATCTGGCCGCCATCCAGGGAAAGGATGAAGTTGCCGGGGGCCAAAAAGCCAAACTCCTTGCCATGAGCCATTTTCCGGTTCAGGGCATGTCCACGACTTATGCCAATAACCGGTTTATTACCGGTTCGGCCGCAGCTGGCACCGCTCTGGCCTGCGGCATGAAGACCAACATCGGTGTTATTGCCATGAACCCGGATGCCACACGGTCCTATACCTCCGTCGCGGAACTGGCCAAAGCCAAGGGGATGAAAGTGGGCATTGTAAGCAGCGTGTCCATTGATCATGCAACCCCTGCGGTTTTTTACACGCATCAACCCGTTCGCAGCAACTACCACGAAATCGCCATGGAACTGGCCAACAGCGATTTCGACTATTTTGGCGGCGGCGGTTTTAAGAAGGATGAGACCGGCGCGGGAAATGCTATAGAAACCGCCAAAGCAAATGGTTTCACCTATGTTACCACAAGGGAAGGGTTGGCGGACGTTCAATCGGGAACCCGTACCCTGGCCACCAACCATACGCTCATGGGTGGATCAGCTCTGGCCTATGAGTTGGACCGGCCGGATGATCATCTGTCCCTGGCGGAGTTCACATCGGAAGGCATACGCCTGCTGAACAATCCCGACGGGTTTTTCATGATGGTGGAAGGCGGAAAGATCGACTGGGCATGCCATGCCAACGATGCCCGGGCTGCAATAGACGACACCATCGCCTTTGACAACGCCATCCGCGTTGCCATGAATTTTTACATGCTGTATCCCGAAGAAACCCTTATCGTTGTGACCGCCGACCACGAGTGCGGCGGGCAGACCATCGGGTTTGCAGGGACCGCCTACGACACCTTTTTCGAGGTTCTGGCAAAACAACAGTATTCCTATGAAGTTTTCGACGAATACTACCTCGCCCCTTATAAGGATAATCATGATCCGGCGCCGGCCGATATGGATGCGGATATGTGGTTGATGATCTTCGACATTTTCGGTCTTGACGGGGCAGGTTATACGGTCGATGCGGATGACGATTTAACGGATTACCAAAGGGAGCAGCTTGAAGCCGCCTTTGATAAAACCATGACGGGTGATAGCACCAATTCCCAGGAAGAGGATTCTCTGCTGTACGGATATTATGAGCCTCTCACCGTCACACTTACCCATATCCTCAACCAGAGAGCGGGAATTGCATGGACGTCCTATTCCCATACCGGTGTTCCCGTTCCTGTTTTGGCGCTTGGAAACAGCTCAACACTCTTTAACGGATTCTATGATAATACGGATGTGGCCAAGAAAATTGCGGAAGCCATGGGAATGACTCTCATCAATGTGGAAAACGCGAAGCCTGTGGCTGACACGGAATCCGGTGCCAATATTTAAAAGTTTTGAAAATGGCGCGCGAGAGTGAATGCCCGAAACGAGAATAAGTTTAAAAGGGCAAGGTCGTTCTGAAGAATGGCCCTGCCCTTTTTTTAGAAGCGAGGGGGATCGGATAGGTTGGCATGAACAAAAACATGAATTCAAGAAAACCGGATTTCATATTGACAATGCTGTTCACTTTGCTGTGCATCGGACTTCTTTTGATACCGACAGGTTTTGAAGGAGTCAATGGCAACAACCGTTCGGAACGGGCCCGAGCCCGGGTGACCCATGTTGACAACAGCGATATCCGGCAAAATCTCATTGTCAAATCAGGAACCCAGGAAATGACGGTTGATATCCTGAACGGTCCTTTCAAAGGGCAAACGGCGAAAGTGATAAACCACTTGCAGGGCAAAATGGAATTGGACGAGGTATACGAGGAGGGGAACACCTTGCTGGTGGAGTTTTCCACGAAGGACGGGGAAATTCACCGGGCCTATGCCCGCGGCAAGTATCGAATTCATCTTGAAATATTTCTATTGGGATTGTTTGGGGTGCTCCTGATTATTGTGGGCGGCTGGACCGGGTTGAAAGCACTGTTGTCCTTCTGTTTTGCGGGATTAATGATCTGGAAAGTCATGATTCATCTTTTCTTAAAGGGGTATGATCCGGTTTTCACCTCTCTCGGCGTCGTGGTGGTGCTTACGGGGGCCATCAGCTTTATGGTGGGCGGATTTGAAAAAAAGGGCCTGGTTACTTTTTCGGGCGCCTTTTTAGGCATTGTGCTCACCTATGTTCTGGCAACGGTTTTTTCAAAGGGGTTTCATATCCATGGGGCGGTTCGCCCCTTTGCCGAGACGCTGCTTTACTCCGGCTTTTACCATCTGAACCTGACAAAGATATTTCTGGCGGGAATTTTTGTTTCGTCGTCAGGCGCGGTGATGGATTTGGCCATGGATATATCTTCCGCCATGTATGAAGTGAAACTAAAGGAACCGAAAATCTCCGTAAAAGACCATATTGCATCAGGTATGGCAGTGGGGAGGTCGGTCATAGGGACCATGACCACCACGCTTCTGCTGGCGTACTCGGGAAGTTATATGGCCATGTTCATGCTTTTCATGAGTCAGGGAATGCCGCTTACGAACATTTTCAACCTCAATTTTGTGGCGGCCGAAGTTTTGAACACGATCGTCGGCAGCTTTGGTCTTGTGACGGTAGCCCCTTTTACGGCCCTGATGGGAGGCGTCATCTATGGCAGGCATCGAGACACTTCTCCCGAGATTCCAGCGGCGAATCAGCAAACCGACAATCTTTTGTTTGGTGATGAATGTCTTGAAGAAAATTCTCCCTGCTTATTTCAGGGCATCCCGCGGGATGAAGCCACTTTCTTTCGCGATTTGTTGGCCTTTGTCGCTGAGGATAAAAACAATGAGTGATTTCATGTGACGGGAGAAATTTTTTTCGTCCACATAAAGATACAAATTTCTGGATATGGGATACATCCCCTGTTTTGCGTTTTCCACCGTGGGCGCAACACCGTTTATGGAAAGGGGCTTGACTTCGTGATTCAAGATGGCAAAGCTGACATAGCCGGTAGCCTCAGAATGTTCCGCAACATAAGCGAGGACACCGCTGTTGGAATTCCGAATGGTGCAGCCCCCTTTGATTTTCATCAATTTCAGGAGGACCTGTTTCCAGATTTCTCCTGTCCCTGAAGATGGGGTCCGGGTGACCACATCAATCAATGCATCACGTCCTCCCACCGCAGCCCACGAATCGATGGTCCCCCTATAAATACCGCTCAATTGATCAAGCGACAGGTTGTTGATGGGGTTTGAAGGATGAACGATCGGAACGATCATGTCGCAGGCAAATGAAAACCCTTTAATCCGGATGCCTTTGGATGCGGCATGGGCCAACATCCCGGCTGGAATCGAGGAGGAACACATGGCCATATCACATTTTCCCGAGATGAGGGCCTCCAATCCTTTTTTGGATCCGCCCGAGTTTACCTGGATCTCTGCATTCCCCTTCCCGGAATACAGCGCTGAAACCCTGACCATAAAAGGCAGGATCGTTGTCGAACCCTCAACCCTAATTTTGGGCTGTTTTTCGCTGGAGCACCCTGGATGAATTAAGCACAAAAAGGAAATCAGGATACTGAACACGGCAATTTTAAACAAACGCATATTGCGGCCCCTCTTTTATTTTTTGAATCCATGCTTCAATTTTGGCCTTGTTCTCACTTATGGGATTTTCACCCCTATTAAAAAAAACTTTTATTAGGATATCATTAGGATTTGTCCGTTTATCGGTATTTATGTAGGGCCTTTTTTGCGCAAAGAGGAAAGTCCTATCTGATTTCTAACAACCCCCTAACAATGGACCATTATACATACATAGACTGATTGCGCGACCGTCATCCATGTGGGTAAAAGGCGCTCATTCGTGTTTTATCAACCAATGAGGTTTATCATATCCGGAGCGATGCTCTTAGGAGGTCGAAAGATGTTTAAAAGAACCCTGGTTTTTGGCTTATTGTGCATATTCAGCGTGTTGATTCTTGTTCCCCCGGGTGAAGGGGCCGACCGTATACTGAGCGGCGCCGGCGCAACATTTCCATATCCTCTATATGAAAAATGGATTGACATGTACCGGAAAAAGACAGGGGTGCGTGTCAGCTACCAAGCAGTGGGATCGGGGGCGGGTATTCGACAACTGCTGGAAAGAAAAGTGGATTTTGGGGGTACGGACGCGTTTATGTCCCGGGATGAGCTTGAACGGGCCAAGGGTGATATTCTCCATATCCCTACCTGCGTAGGTGCTGTATCCATCATCTATCATCTTCCTGAAAACCCGGTACTGAACTTTACGCCAAAACTTATTGCGGATATTTTTATGGGGAAGGTATCCAATTGGTCGGATGAGGAAATTTCGGCGGTGAACCCCGGCATTCGTTTGCCTGACCTGGGAATTTCAGTTGTTCACCGTTCGGATGGGAGTGGTACCTCGTTCATTTTCACCGATTATCTCAGCAAGGTCGATCCCGAGTGGCGGGATAAGGTCGGTCGCGGTAAAAAAGTCCGGTGGTTAACCGGAATGGGTGTGGAAGGAAATCCCAATATGGCCGGATTTGTAAAAAAAATCTCCGGCAGCATCGGTTATGTAGAACTCGCCTATGCAAAGCGCCATCACCTGCCCATTGCCTTGATTAAAAACAGATTCGGCCGTTTTGTTGCCCCCACATTGAAATCGGTTTCCTCGGCAGCCGAGGTCGCGATTCCTTCAGATACCAGAATTCTTATTACGGATACCAAGGCCCCTGACGGATACCCGATCAGTGCATTTACCTGGCTGATTTTCTACAAAGAACAGTCTTACAACCAAAGGCCCTACGACAAAGCTTGTCAAATTGCCCGCTTTCTCCGGTGGGCCATCCATGAGGGTCAGCAATACACCAACCACGAACTTCTTTACGCCCGCCTCCCCCGGAGCGCGGTCCGTAAAGCGGAGGCGATTATCCGCTCCATGCGTTTCGGGGGGGGCGCCCATTGTTGACGCGACATCCGGAGGCCTGAAGTAAAATGCTTTCAACCTCTATTTTTGCTCTGCGTATCATAAAACTCATCCTCATATCAGCGGCATTCTTTTTTGCGGCGGAATCGACTTGGGCCGAGGCTTCAACAGAGCGGGTCAGGGTTGGCATTTATGACATTGATCCTCTGTGCCGAACAGAAACGAAAGGAGAAAACGGCGGCCTTTTCATTGAACTCTTCAAGCATATCGCTTCCCGGGAGCAATGGGATATTGACTATGTTGAGGGATCGTTAGACGAGTGCCTTGAAAAGCTGGGCCGGGCCGATATCGATCTTCTGGCAGCCGCTGCCTATTCCAAAGAAAAGGCAATGGAATACGACTTTACCCGGGAGACGGTAATCTCTACCTGGGGGCAGGTATACAGCGCTGAAAAAGCGGAAGTCGGGTCATTTCCGGACCTGGCCGGACTTACCGTGGGCGTTGTGAGAGATGATCCTTACAACCAGGGGCTGAGGGAAACGCTGAAGCGTTTTAATGTAGAGTGCAAATTTGTGGAATTCAATCATTCAGGGGAGGTGTTCCGGGCCATTGAAAAGGGGTGGGTCGATGCAGGCGTTGTCGACCGGCTCTATGACGTTCGGCGCCAGGGCGAATATGGCGTCAAAAGGACGCCGATTGTTCTCTCGCCCGTGGAGTTGCGTTTTGCGGTCCCAAAGGGACAAAATCGGAACTTGATCGACGCACTCGATTACCATTTGAAGGATTTGAAGGGGGATCCCGATTCGATCTATTACGGTCTGCTCAATCAGACCTTCGGTATATCCGGGAATTCCAGGATCTCCGGATGGTTGATCTGGGGTATCGGCATTGCACTTGTCCTTTCAATTATCACAGGCGGCATGGGCCTTGCTCTCAAACGTCGGGTCAGGATAAAGACAGCGCAACTTTCCAAAAAGAACCATGAGCTTAACGCCGAAATCCTGATGCGCCGGGAGGCCCGGAAGAGCCTCTCCCAGAGCGAAGCGCGTTACCGCTCTTTGGTTGAAAATACCTTGGACGGATATTATATTTTTGAATATCCGTCAGGGAAAATTCTGTTTCTGAATGAGAGGATCTGCGAGTTACTCGGGTACACTCGTGGGGAGGCCTGTCAAAAGTCCCTGTGGGAGTTTATCTCGACGAAAGATCAGGAGGTGCTCAAAAAGAAGCTCCAATCGCCATTGGGTGGGCAACCCATGGATATGGCGTCCTACACTTGCACGGCAGTACGGAAAGACGGATACTCCTTCTCCGCTCAAACATCGGTATCGGTGGTGAACGATCAAGGGAAAACCGTTATTCAGGGAACCCTGAGAGACATTACCGAACAGGAGCGCCTGAAACAACATCTCCAGCATGCGGAAAAAATGGAGGCCGTCGGTACGCTTGCCGGGGGGGTGGCGCATGATTTCAACAATCTCCTCATGGCTATCTCGGGTAATGCATCTCTATTGACAATGGATCTTGATCCGAGCCATCCCCACTACGAGCGGTTGAAGCATATCGAGGAATATGTGCAGAGCGGTTCCACGCTGACCCGACAGCTTCTCGGTTTTGCCAGAGGCGGAAAATACGAGGTCAAGGCGCTGAATCTCAACGAAGTGATTGAGAAGACCAGCCATATGTTCGGCAGGACCAGGAAAGAAATAACGATTCATTCCTCATATGACAAAAATTGCCGGGCGGTTCAGGCGGATCAGGGTCAAATTGAGCAGGTGTTGTTGAATATGTATGTGAATGCCGGGCAGGCGATGCCGTCCGGGGGCGATCTTTATTTCAAGACGGAAAACGTGACCGTGGACAAAGATCATATCCGGGCACAACAGGGAAAAAAGGGCGAATACGTCAGGATATCGATTACGGATACGGGTGTGGGAATGGATGAAAAGACGCGGAAGCGAATCTTTGAGCCTTTTTTTACAACCAGGGAGATTGGAAGAGGGACCGGGCTGGGGTTGGCCTCTGCCTATGGGATCATCAAGAACCACGGCGGGTTTATTGATGTGTACAGTGAAAAAGGGAAAGGAACGACCTTTAGCCTCTATCTGCCGGCGGCAAAACCGGAGACCATGGCCCATGACGGAAACCGGGGAGAGGAGATGGCGATTCAGAAAGGAGAAGGAACGGTCCTCGTTGTGGATGACGAGGAGATGATTGTTGAAGTGGGGGTCTGTATGTTGGAGAAAATCGGATATAATGTATTGGTGGCAAGAAGTGGAGAAGAGGCCTTAAAGGTTTACAAGGAGAAAGAGGGCTTAATTGATATGGTTGTCCTCGACATGGTCATGCCGGGAATGGGGGGAGGCGAAACCTTTGAAGGACTGAAACGGATCGACCGCTCGGTCAAGGTCCTCCTTTCGAGCGGATACAGTATCAATAAACAGGCAACCGAGATATTGAACCGCGGCTGCCTCGGGTTTATCCAGAAGCCGTTCAGCATGGCAGCGCTTTCAAGGAAATTGAAAGAAGTTGCAAGCACAAATTGACCTTGCTCAAGGGGCATAAACACCCAAATTGTGAACCTTTGCCGCAGTATGAGAATTGTCGAAGATATCGGTTTCGCTGGGGAAAACAAAGAGATCGCCAATGGCATACACCGCTTTACTAATGCTTCCCCCATAAGGCAGCCAGTAAAACAATAGTTTATGAACTTAGCGCCCTTCGGGCGGGCTTAATCTCACCGCAAAGGCGCGAAGAACGCAAAGGCTTAAAAACAAAAAAATCTTTTCTTTACGTTCTTTGCGCCTCTGCGGTGAACAATACTGACGCAGAAAAATGGAAATTCCTATACTTTGAAATTTAACAAAAGGCTAATCACCCATTAACACTTTCTTCTTATCCTGCAAATAGCGTCATGGTTCCATGGAATCCGGCGCTTGCTGGAAATGGCCTGAGAAGAATTTATGAACCGAAAACCACAATTTAACTGTGCCGGCTCCCCTCACGGGTCGTCGGGTAAGGAGTAACATTATGGGAAACAAGCGATACATCAATCGTCTGCACTGGGTATTTGATCTTCCTCATTCAGCGGGGTTTGCCTCTGAGGGAAAAGCGCCGACTCGCGTCATGATGAACTATGAACGAGCAACAGATGCAATGGAGATTGAAATTTTGGACCGAGGGCTTCCGGCGGATGTCCGGGAGAATATCTCATCATGGTTGCGCAAAAGCAGATATGTCTGGGATGTTATTGACGGGCCGGCGCCGGATGGAACACAACGCTGAAACAGGTCCCATTCGCACCGGTGCTCTCCAGACGTATGGCGCCCCCCATCGACTCGATGAGCG
>JAFCZI010000351.1 GCA_019314425.1 Deltaproteobacteria bacterium
GTGGCATACGGTATGAGCAGAGGCCATAACGTGTTTTTTTTTGTGGGGTTGCTTTTTATCGTCGGGGGCTATTTGATAATCAGGCGTAAACTGAAGGGCAATGCGAAAAGACAAATCCGCTGAAGAATTGTTGAGAACAGAAAGTGGCTTTATTCGGGATTTGCCCCTCATTGAAGCCTACCTGGTTTCCAGTGTCGCCATATTGTGGGCACTTTTTCAATTATCGCTCCCCTGTTCCCTCATCATTGACAGCATCAAGGAAAGGGCCATTCACCTCGCTTTCGCCATGGCCCTTCTTTTTTTGGTGAGTCCGTGCTTTAAGAAATCCATCAGATTCTGTTCCTTCCTTTCCGTCAAGGACCGTATCCCGGCCATGGATTATGGGTTGGCCGTTGCCGGCGTTTTGGCCTCTCTTTATATCGTTTTAGATTATGAGGGGATTGCCATGAGAGCCGGCATTCCAACGGTCCGCGACCTGATTTTTGGCAGCATCCTGGTTGTTTTGCTGCTTGAAGCGACCCGGCGGATCATTGGCCCGGCGCTTCCCGTCATTGCCCTGTTGTTTACCGGGTATGCTTTCGCAGGACCCCATATGCCGGATCTGCTGGCATTCAAGGGTGTTTCCCTGAGCCGCTACCTGAGCAATATTTCACTTTCAACCGAAGGCATATACGGAATCCCGCTGGGCGTTTCATCTTCCATCGTGTACCTTTTCGTTCTGATGGGGGCTCTTTTGGACAAGGCGGGCGCCGGGCGCTTTTTTACCCGTCTGGCCCTCGCGCTTCTGGGCCGATACAAGGGTGGGGCTGCAAAGGCCGCGGTGATGGCCAGCGGGGCAACGGGTCTTGTTTCCGGTTCCAGCATCGCCAATATCGTGACCACCGGACCTTTTACCATCCCATTGATGAAAAAAATCGGTTACCCCGCAAAAAAGGCGGCGGCGATTGAAGTGGCGGCCAGTACGGATGGCCAATTGATGCCGCCCATCATGGGCGCCGCCGCATTTATTATTGCCGAATATGTGAATGCCCCCTATTTAGAAGTTGTGAAAGCTGCGGCCATCCCGGCATTCGCTTCTTACTTCGGGCTGTTTTGCATTACGCACCTGGAGGCGTCCAAGCTGGGCATCAAGGGACTTTCACCGCCCGATATCCCCCGTTTTTTTCGTACCCTCAAGGATGGCATCCACTATCTGCTTCCCGTGGGAATGCTTTTGTATGAACTGATCTGGCTGCGACACTCCCCTGAAATGGCGGCCTTCAAATCGATTCTGCTTCTTTTCCCGGTCATTTTCTACCAGGAGATTAAAAAGGCCATACAAGAACAAAAAAGCATCAAAGATGCCATCGGGCGTGGCTTCGGGATTATTTTGAGCGGGTTTATTCAAGGCTCCAGGAATATGATGGCGGTGGCCCTTGCCTGCGCCTGTGCCGGAATCATCGTAGGTGTGGTGAACATGGGGATCGGAGGGATGATTTCAGGGATTGTTGAATATCTTTCCGGCGGGAACATTTTCCTGTTGCTGCTCATTGCAGCCGCTGCAAGCCTCATGATTGGCATGGGCCTGCCCACAACCGCCACTTATATCGTCATGGCTTCATTGACTGCCCCGATCATCGTTGAAGTGGGCGGTTTATATGATCTGGTGATTCCCCTGATGGCGGCCCATCTGTTCTGCTTCTACTTCGGCATCCTGGCCGATGATACGCCCCCGGTGGGCCTTGCCGCCTATGCGGCATCCGCCATCGCGGAATCCGAACCCATCCCCACTGGCATACAGGGGTTTTTGTATGATATTCGAACGAGTTGCATCGCCTTTATGTTTGTGTTTAATCCGGATCTGATACTCCATGGCATCAGCAGTTGGCCCCAGGCGATTTTGATCTTCGGCATGGCGCTCGTGGGTATGTCGGCCTTTGAGTGCTTTGCCCAAGGGTGGTGTTTGACCCGCAACCGGTGGTATGAAATTCCTTTTCTGATCGGGGCGGCCTTCATCCTGTTTCATCCGGGGGCCGTTACATCCCTGTTGCAAGTCGACATGGGCCTGAAATATTACTTTTTTTCTGTCGGTCTGGTTATTTACAGCCTCGTGATTCTCTCCCAAAAAATGAGACTGGGGAAAGCCGAAGGGTGACCCCGGGCCTATTTCAAAAGACCAACCTCCTTATAGTATTTTATGGCCCCTATTTCAATCTGATTGATTCACAGGTTGGAGCACAATCTTCATGATCAGCGGCAGGGTGGTGGGGCTGGATGCCTTTGGAAAACCCGGTACTTTCCCAAATGTCTTCAAAAAACTCCTCGAAATCTATGCCCTGGATGCCATCGACTGGCATGACCCGGACAAGGAATATAAGGCCCTCAAAAGCGAAGTTGCCAAATCCCGGAAAGCAGCCCAGGCGGCTGAAGCTGAAAGCCACCGTTCCGTGGTCTGGGTACCGACTTCCGTATGGAATCCAGGAAAGCGACCGGTTCTGCGCTGGTCCTCGATGAACAGGTTGTCCATGTCCATGTCTCCATTTTTTTCCGGACAGACGACCAAGACAGAAATGGAGCCGATTCAAAAATCGAGAGGTTTTCAACAAGGAGACGGAATCGAAGGACC
>JAFCZI010000352.1 GCA_019314425.1 Deltaproteobacteria bacterium
CTCCTTGTCTTCCTTGATTTGTTTGACCATTTCTGTTTCGAAATAAGTCGGCGCAATAGCATTGACCTGGACCCCTAACTTGGCCCACTCCAAGGCCATGATCATGGTCATCTGTTCAACGCCACCTTTGGCCGATGCATACGCGAGCTGATTTGGGATTGCGATCCGACCGAGGATCGAGCTCATATTGATGACTTTCCCATAACCGCGCTCTATCATCTGAGGCGCCACGGCTTGAGCCACCAGGTAGTAGCCTTTCAGATTGGTGCCGATAACCCGATCCCATTCTTCTTCAGGGTATTCAACAACCGGCACCCGGTAATTCGTACCGGCGTTGTTGACCAGGATATCGATATGGCCGAAATGATCCGTGATAGCTGCAACACCTTGCCGCACCGTTTCTCCACGGGTGACTTCGACCACAAATCCAGCGGCATTGCGCCCCATTGATTTAATCCGGTTGACCACAAGGTCGATGTCGGCCGTGTTTCGCCCGCAAATCGCCACATCGGCACCGGCTTTGGCCAGTGCAACCGCGGTCGCCTCACCAAGCCCTTTCGAACTGCCGGTGACCATGGCGACCTTGCCTGTCAAGTCAAACATGTTCATTTCCATAATGAGTTCTCCCGTGCTTATAAATTAAATTTGTATCGAATTCGGCAACCGGGCAGTTTGTACGAACCTGCCATTGGTCCTTGATTTTCCATGCCCGGTGCCATGGGTATTTGCTATCGGTATAGCTCTAACTGGGCACCATAATATTGGGCAGCCAGAGGATAATCGACGGAAACACCATCATGATAAACAGGGCCGCCACCATGATGCCGATAAACGGCAGCACGCTTTTGAAAATGGTCATCATATCGGTCTCGGGGCTGAGTGATTTTAGATAGAAAAGATTGTACCCGAACGGGGGCGTGATATAGCCGATGCACAGGGCAATGTTAAAAACCACCCCGTACCATATCGGATCGAAGCCCAGGCTCTTGACCACCGGGTAAAAAATCGGCAGGCACAGCAGGATGATGCCCATGGGGTCGAGAAACATTCCCAATATGAGAATCGTCAACTGGAGCGTGATAATCATAACCAGAGGGCTCACGTCGAGTCCCATGAGCATGCTCTGGACAAAATAAATTCCGCCGCCGCCGCTGTAGATCGCCACGAACCCGGACGCCCCGAACATGATCCAGAGGATCATTCCGGTTATGCTGGCGGTCTGGTAGGAGACATCTTTGAGAAATTGCAGGCTGCATTCCCCCCGGATGATTACGCAGATCAGCACCGCCAGAGCCCCCACCGAAGATGCCTCGGTGGGCGTGGCAATACCAAAAAAGAGAGACCCGAGAATGGAAAGAATGATCAGCACCGGCAGGGCCACCGACTTAAGCGCCCGCACCTTCTCCGTGAAAGTGACGGTCTCTTCCCTGGCTGGGCATAACTCCGGCTGAAGATAGGCCCGGACAATGATGTATACGATAAAGGCTGCAACTATCAGCCCGCCGGCCACCAGCCCGCCGGCGAAGAGTTTGCCGATGGACTGGCCGGTCATCATGCCGATGACGATCAGGGTGATGCTTGGCGGGATGAGGATACCCATGGTGCCGGCTGAACCGATGGAACCAAAAATCATCGATTCATGGTATTTGTATTTGCGCATGGGGGGAATGGCGACCAGGCCGGTGGTGACCGTCGACGCAGAGCAGTTGCCGGTCATGGCCGACAGCGCTGCGGCAAACCCACAGGTACCCACCGCCAGACCGCCGCGCATACGCCCGGACCAGAGAAAAAATGCCTCATACATATCCGTGGCGATGTTCGATTTCGACAGGGCCACTCCGATGAATACAAACAGCGGGACGGCAGCCAGCAGCAGCATCCACATATAATTGAACACTCCGGTAACAATGGGCATGAGCCCGGCAGGTCCCCACATAATCAAGGCGGTAATGGTTCCGATGGCACCCAGCGCGAAAGCCAGCGACACCCCGAGCATGATGCTGATAATCAGCGATCCGAACATTCCGATGGTCAGCAGCAGTTCAATACTCATATTTTACCCCCTTGATCAGGACAATGATGGAGACAATCAGGCGATTAATGCCCTGCATAGTAATCAAGGCCGCACCAATAAACAGCAGGAATTTTACAGGGTAGACCGGATGGGCCAGCACCATTTCATCGGCTTCGCGAATCAGAAAGGAACTCATGAAAAACATCCAGCCTTCTCTGATCAGCACAAACGCCCAGATCAGCAGCAGGGAATAATTAACAATGTCAAGAAATGCCCGCTTTCTCAGAGAAAATCGCTGGTAGATGATGTCAACCCGGACATGGCCGTCCTTAAGCAGGGTATAGGCACCCACCAGGACAAAATAGCTGCCGAAAACACGCTGGGAATAACCGTGCGCCCATACCGTTGGCGCCCCGAAAAAATATCGGGCGACCACCTCAAACGCCAGAATGAAAATACCAAAGAACACTAGGAAGGAGGAGATCCTGCCCGACCAGTCGCTAATGTTGTCAATGGTTCGCAAAAACTGTTTCATACCTTCCCACTCCTATTTCCTTGCCGTCAGGCGATACCGAATCGACCTGCTGCAACAGTGCTGGTGAGGCCTGCACTCAAATCCCCGACGCGTCTATCTTCGGCTCGAGATTTCGCATCTTTGAGTCATCCAAATCCCTGTCGATACCAGCCAGGTAACGGGCCAGGCGCTTTTTATCCTCAAAATCATAGCCAAGATTTAAGGCGATGGTTTCCATTATGGGTGAGCCGCCACCGTGAACCCCGGCAATCTTGTACCAGGACGCCATACTCGATACGCCGACATTTTCAACCAGCTGCCAGATTTTCAGGGAATCTTCCGATGACAGTTTTGGATTCCGGACAATGAAACGGTTGAGTGCTTCCGCGTGATCTCCATGCTCAAAATCCTCGTCAAAGGGCATGGTCACAGCGATACCGCCGGCGATTTCGGTAAGGATATTGTATTCATGATAAATCATCTCTCCAGTTAACCGCCGCCCTACATTCGAATAAATTTCATTGGGAAAGAATACGCCACTGGCTGTTTTTTCACCATATACTGCGGCCGCGACACCGGCCGCGAAGGCCAGTTCAGCAGCACCGGCAAACTCGGATAATTTTTCTTTCACATGCGAAGCCTTTGCAATATTGTTCGCTTCGGCGGCCAGGTAGGTGGTCCCGCACAAGATGTCGGAAACAGCTGGTTTACACCCGCTGTAGCTGTGCCGGTGAGAATCGGCAAAAAGCAGCGCAAGCCGCCGGCCGAATTGCCACTCTCCGCACATGAAAACCCTTTCTTTGGGCACAAAGACCTTGTCAAAAAAGATGACGCTGTCAGAAACTCCGTATTTGCAAAAGGGACCAGCTTCTGGATTGTCCTTGCTTCGCAACCAGACAGGCCGCGTGAT
>JAFCZI010000090.1 GCA_019314425.1 Deltaproteobacteria bacterium
TTGCATATTTGGCATAAAAACTCAAAATTCAAGTCGATCAGATCAAGATATCGGGAGTATTTTGGTAGCTTAAATTTCGTGAAAATTGGTCTTGACATGGGGTCCACTTTAAACCATTCATTTGTTCTGCTAAATGTATGCACAACCATTACAGCCTCTGATGCTCTGAATCTTTTTGCTTCTAAAATCGCTGATACTGTTCGGTGTAGCAATTGGTAACGAACATCAAGCGGCGGCGGAAAATCCATATCAAGTTCATTACATAAGAATTTTAATCTCTCCTCTTTACCTGCCGTTTTGTTTTCAAACCACTCACCTAAATACGGAATACGTCCCCGTTCATCAGCAAGGTTATAACCTCAGCACATATTATCCTGTTTGGACTTGAAGAACGTGTACCTCACCATCAAGCCGGTCCTCAAGTAAATCTTCAGTCACTTCAAGATCATGACGCGTCTGGAGATTTAGCCAAAACTCAGGCGACATGTCGAAAAACCGTCCCAAACGAAGTGCAGTATCTGCGGTAACGGATCTTTTCCCATGCACAATTTCGTTTATGCGCCTTGAAAGTATAGGAATTTCCATTTTTGGGCAGGCATATCAAATAGTTGTTGCAGTGATGGAGCTAAATGTGTCAAAAAGGAAAGTGCCGGATATAGTGAGCACCGGTGTGTTTATTGCGCATGCTCGGAATAAAGGCCACGTCTTCGACGTCAAACTGCTCTGCATACCAGTGACTGGGACCATACAGGCAGGGATTGCCGTAGTCCATAAGCCCCACATCCTTTCCCTGGGCCAGGAGAGACCCTCGATTTTCCCCACTCGCTCATCACGGATCTTAAATCGCCCCTTTCGGAATGCCGCCAGTTCCGCTTCATCCAGTTTCCACATGCTTTTTCCCTTGTAGTCCCAGATGTTTGTCCAGGGATCGAACAGGACGGGTTTTTGAGGGGCCACGATAACGTCCATGCGCTTGAGGGTGTCAAGGGCTTGAAGGGTCGCTGTTTGGGGTCCGGCAGGTCCTGTTCCAATTACGTACAGATGGCCGCAGCCTCAGGCCGCAGAAAGGGCGGTTTCATCGGTGGCCTGGAAATCAGCTCTCAGGCTGGGATAGAAGCCGTCATCGGTCTCTTTCTTGCCAGCCACGGGCCATCCCTTGCCGAACTGGGCATAGTAGGTGTCCATATCCACATGGTAATAGCGGACGCCCGGCGTGATGCGCCACCGGTCTCCGATGGTGATGACGTCTTGAATGTAGCCGGAATTGACCCGATAAATATTCGGGTTTTCACTTCCACGATATAGCGGCCATAATGACCGGTGTGGTTGATCCTTCTGCCGTCGATTTCAATGACCAGGCGGCCCTCGTTCATTCCTCGGATAGACACTTCGTCCCCCGGACTGGCCATCATGGGGTTGATCCGCATGACGTCGATGCCACCCATGGTTTTCAATACGTCCGTCAGGGTTCGCACATCTCCCGGCTTGACGAATTCATCCATTCGAATGATGGTTTTATCCGGCGTAATTTCAACACCCGGCTGGGCTGCCATCACCGTGATGTCATCCAGTTGAACGGCCTCTTTTTCCTCTTTCTCTTCTTCTTCCGCATGGCCCGGGCAAACAAACAGGACCTGTAGAAGAATCATTATGACCCACAGACCCGGGGTCTCAAATGGCCTATGGCGCCGTGTTGTACACTTTTTCATTATTTTTCCTTTCGTTATGTCCACTGTTCCGTTGTAGGCGAATTTCACCTGCCCGATGTTGTTTGTCCTCGGATTGGGAAAAATGGAAATTGACGGGAAAAATATGCTTATGGTAGAAAGAATATTCGGGCGTCTCTCCATCCGAGGGGCTTCCACCGGGAAGGCAGCCGCAAATCCTTGCGGGAATCCTGGCTGCCTTCCCATCCTTAATCTTGGGTTCCGGTTTTGTATTTCTTGGTTCGATCACCGCCTTTCACGTTGCGCATAAAAAAAGGCCAAGAAAACACCACCGGATTTCGATCCGACACCGCTTTCTTGGCCTTTTTGGCCTGCTTTGTTAAAACCTAAATATTTTAGTCTTTATATTTTGAATCAAGTGCGAATTTCACTTTGCGCTATAAGAATTCATGGGGTCTATAGCAAGGACCGCGTTTCCTGTCAAGAAGAATTGGTGTTGTCATAATGGTTGTTCGCACAAGGAAATCATAATTATGGGAGACGATTCCCTGAGGAAAACCGAGGTGTTTTCCTATTGAAGCAAAGAAAAACCACACGCCAATATATGGCGCGGTTTTGCGTTTTAAAAAAACATGGTATTTTAAAGACGTCCGGATTGTGGTATGAACACACTGATGGACGGGGGGGACAATGGGTTTTCAGGTTGTTTGGGTCAGTGCGGGTTTTATTGAAAGAGGGGTCTGATTATGAAGGGATTCGACTTGATCGATCAGGAAGAGAACAAAACCATCGCGCTGCAAAAGCGACGGGGGAACCGGGACCAGAATGCGTTTGGAACCCGGGAATTCAGAGAAGCGAATCGCATTACCCTGGATGTGACTTACATGCTGGATGCACCGGGGCCGGGTTCTATTGCCAGGGAAGATGTTGAAGCATTGATCCCGAAGGTGCTAACGGCCCATGAAAGGCTTCAAAGGGAAGACGGTGATATCTCTGACCATGGCATTGCCATGACCGGTTGGCAGAACCTTCCCGTTGACATCACGAAAGAACATCTGTCGGATATCCAATCGGTTGCAAAAGATTTGAGCGCGGAGGTGGATGCGCTTGTTTCCCTCGGGATAGGCGGTTCCTACCTGGGGATTGAGGCCACATTCCGAGCATTGACCCACACCTACTTCAATCAGTTGTCCAGTGCCGAAAGGGGTGGGGCTCCTGAAATTTATTTCCTGGGGCAGAACATGGATCCCGACTTTTTCAGGGATACCCTGGATATGCTGCGCGGCAAAAGGGTGGGAATCAATGTGATTTCGAAATCGGGCACCACCACCGAAACCGCTATCGCTTTCCGAATCATGCGAAAGATGATGGAGGAAACCTGGGGCGCTGATGCGGATCAACTGATCCTGGTGACCACGGATAAGGAAAAGGGGGCGCTGAGAACTCTGGCCGGGGAGAAAGGATACCGAACCTTTGTGGTTCCGGATGATGTGGGGGGCAGATTTTCCGTGCTGACCGATGTGGGGCTGGTGGGACTGGCTATGGCCCGGATTGATATTGAGGAATTTGTGGCCGGTTTTCAAGCCATGCGGGAGATTTCTTCAGGAAATGATTTCTGGAACAACCCCGCGCTGGTCCATGCCGCCATGAGACACGCCGCGTGGTGTGCCGGGAAAAAGATTGAAGTGGTGGCCGCCAATTCGACGGCCCTTTATTGGGTTGCCAGATGGATGGAACAGCTCTTTCCGGAAAGTGAAGGCCACGAAGGTCACGGGATGTGGGTTTCGCCTTCACTTTATTCCGAAAAGCTGCACGCCAATGGACAGATGGTCCAGCAGGGCGAAAGAAATATTATGGAAACATTCCTGGCGTTAACGGAACACGACAACCGGATACCCATTCCCCAAACAGACAATGACCTGGATGGGCTGGACTTTCTGGTGAAACGGGGCATGGATATGAATCATGTGAACCGGATGGTGGTGGAAGGACCTGCCTATGCCCATTACCAGGGGGGTGTTCCCAATATGACCCTTGAAATTCCCCGGAGGAACGCTTTCAATCTGGGGCAGTTATATTATATGATGGAGACGTCTGTTTCCATCAGCGGTTACTTGCTGGGGCATAACCCCTTTGTTCAGCCCGGTGTGGAAGCCTATAAACATGCCATGTTCGCATTGATCGGTAAACCCGGGTTTGAAAAAGAGGCGCAGAAAATGGAGAATCAACTGAAGGGAATGAAGCGCGTTAGCGTATAGGGAGGTATTATGACACTGGATCGGCCACTGGTGCTGGCCACAAGGAACAACGGCAAAATCTCGGAGTTTCGGGATCTTTTCAAGAAGTCGGGTATCGAAATCAAAACCCTGGATGATTTTGGGCCCATCCCTCCGGTCATTGAGGATGGCGACACCTTTGAAGATAACGCGGTCAAAAAAGCACAATTCACGGCAAGGGTGCTGGGACTTCCCGCCATTGCCGATGATTCGGGGCTTACGGTCACGGCACTTGAGGGCGCCCCCGGTGTGTTTTCTTCCCGCTATGCGGGGGAGGATGCCGATGATGAATCCAATAACCGCAAATTGCTGGCCGAAATGGAAGGTGTTGAGGATAGAACGGCGGCTTTTGTATGCGTACTGGCCATCGCCGTGCCAAGGGGGCCGGCGCTGATTTATGAAGGAACCTGTAAAGGCATGATCGCTGAGGCACCGAAGGGGGCGGAGGGGTTTGGCTATGACCCGCTTTTTTACTATCTGCCGCTTCTAAAAACCTTTGCTCAGTTGACCCGGGAAGAAAAAAACAGCATCAGCCATCGCGGAAAAGCCATTGAAGAATTGCACGGGGAATTGGATCGGGTGCTCATCTGGCTGAAACAACGCCTTAAAGAGGAACCCTTTTAGAAAATTTGCAACCTTTTTCTTCCCCCTGTCTCTCTATTGACAAAGCGAATATCGTGCATATTCTCAATATACAGTTAAAAGGAACATAAGGAGGAGTTATGCTGGAAATAACCGAAAAAGCAAGTGAGATGATCAAAGACTTTCTGAAAGACCGGGAGGAGATACCGGCCGTTCGGATTATGATGTCCCAAGGCGGGTGAAGCGGCCCATCACTGGGAATGGCTCTGGATGAGTCAAAAGACGACGATCAAGAATTTGATGACAGAGGTATCAAGTTTGTTGTTGAAACCGCCCTGTATAACCGGGTGAAGCCCATAAAGGTGGATTATGTGACCTCCGCCATGGGTTCCGGTTTCAACATTATGGGAAACATACCGGTGCAACCCTCTTCATGCGGTTCTTCCTGCGGCAGCTGCTAATAGCGCCGGTGAAAAATAAACCATCCTCTGATTGACATGCGATTGCATGCTTCATGAAGAGGATGTTTTTTTTGATGGGTACTAAAAAGCGCCCAGTTGGCAGGCGTTAATCTTGATGCCCAAACATTCACAGGCGGAGGAAACAGCCATCTTGGTCAACCCTGATTTTTTGGCAATTTCCCATGCCTTTTCGCAGGACAACCGGTTGTCTGTGAGTTTTTCCCGAATGCTGGTTTCCAGTTCCTCTGAGACCGTTTCAGCCGGTTTTACAATCCGTTTATCCGGTTCGTATCCAAAAAGCCCCATTTGACACTTTTTCAGCCGCAACTCAAGCAGATCCGCCGTTTTCCCCACAAGCTCCGGTGTCACATCCAATTCCGATGCGATTTTGAAGGCGACTGCACAGGGGATTCCTCCCTCTGATGCCCGCTCTTTCAATGCGCCAATAACGCGGGGGTCGGTTTCGCTGTCTGAAGGGTGTTTATGCGCAAAATGCCCACCTTCATCTTTTGTCATGTTGTTCCTCCTCGCTTTTTTACCCCTGAATACCACAGTCATGGGGGAAAAAGCAACGAAATCCCTTTTATGGCGCCCTCCCCCTTTACACCTATCCGGAATTGGGGTATCACTTCCTAAAGTGGCAAAGTCGCAGTTTTAGGTTTTAAGTTTTTCAGCCAATGAACTTCTTGTTTTTTGTGACAGAAAACCAGGTGATAAGGTACTAAATCATCAATTCGGGGAGCGGGAAATATGATTGAAAGACTGCAAATTAAATGGTTCAAATCCATTGAGAATGTCGAATTTGAACCTGGCCGTGTAAACGTCCTGATTGGTGCCAATGGAAGCGGCAAGAGCAATCTGCTTGAGGCAATCGGCGTCTTGTCCGCTGCCGTTCACGGTCGCGTCGATGATGAGGCTCTTTCTCGTCGTGGCGTCCGTCTCGGGGTGCCGGCCCTGTTCAAATGTTCATTTCCAGACATTAAGGGTCCCTTGAACATTCATTTCGGCGCCTGGAGAAATACCGCATCCTATGAGGTATCATTGTTCAATCCAATAAAGGAGCCTTCCCCGGTTTGGCGCTATCATACCGAAAATTTGCAGCAGGGCCAAGAACGTATAGTGGGGCGCTCTCATAGAAAAGGGGAGAAACTCAACCCGGAAGCAGGCTTGGCTGCCTTGAAAATGGTGGCTATGACAGACCAAGACGATGCTTTCCACTTGTTTAATGATTTAAGGGAGTTCGCGATTTTTACGCCCAACACCCTCACCTTGCGTGGAAACGTGGCGGATGCTCAGCAACGTCAACCTGTCGGCCTCTCTGGCGGGCAACTGGCCAATGCGGTATCGGATATTAGCATGCGGCGCATATTAAGGAAGGGAGAAACTGATAATATAGGGGCATTTCGCTCTAAGGTCCGTCAAGATGCGCTTAGTTTGATCGACTGGGCGAAATCCTTTGGGACGGCTAGAGCCTCTACAATGCCGCTTTCCCCGTCTGTGGCTTCGACAGAAAAAGTCATTCGGTTCATTGACCGTTTTATGAAATCAGGGCGAGATACGCTTTCCGGATATGACGCCAGCGAGGGGGCCCTGTACGTCCTTTTTCATATGGTTCTGGCGGCACACCCCAAAAGTCCTCAAGTCTGCGCCGTTGACAATGCGGACCACGGTTTAAACCCGCGCTTGTCCCGGGAGCTTTTTCGAAATATATGCGATTGGTCTTTAAACTCACCCTATTCCCGTCAGATTTTCTTGACGACGCAAAATCCCTTGTCTCTGGATGGCCTGCCACTTCAAAATGATGAGGTCCGGTTATTTACTGTTTCCAGAACAGAAAGTGGTCGTACCGTCATCAACCGCATTGAGCTTTCTGAGAAGCTAAAGGAAATGGCTGATCAAGGTTGGACTCTTTCACGGTTATGGGTAATGGGGCATCTGGGAGGGGTGGCAAATGTCTAAGGTGTTGAGAATTGCATTTGTGGTTGAAGGCCCCACGGATTTTGTTATGCTTAAAGCGGTTATCGAAAATCTTTTGGAAGGTCGTGATTTTGTGCCTCAAGTTCTCCAACCTGAGATGTCCGAAGCATTTAAAACTGTACCCGGCGAGGACGGCGGTTGGCCTGGAGTTCTCCGTTGGTGTCTTCAGTCTGCAGACCAAGGAGGCGGCAGGTTAAGCAATAATCCGCTTTTTGCTTTCCATGATCTGTTGATCTTTCAGCTGGATACGGATGTTGCAGGCACCAGTTATTCAGCTGTCCACACCCAAGATCCATTCCCTGCGTCTACGCTTCCCTGCGAGGAGGACTGCCCGCCCGCGGCAACTACGGACCGATTGAGAACCGTAGCTTTGCGCTGGATGGGTGAAGATACGACACCCCATCAAATCGTTTTTTGTACGCCATCCAAGGCCTTGGAGACCTGGCTATTGGCGGGTTTGTTTCCAAAGGACAAAGTTGCAAAAAGGAAATATTTAGAATGTCGCCAAAACCCGGCGAACACATTGCAGGGAAAACCAATGAAACGTCGACTGGTAAGAAGCGGTAAGAAAAGCCTATGGATGTACAAAGAATTGGCCTCCGAATTTGCTCTTAAGTGGGGTAACGTGACAGCAAAGTGTTCAGAGGCCAGCCGTTTTGAAGATGATTTTCTATATGCGTTCAAACAACTGTCAGGGTAGAAAGAGAGCTATTTGTGATCCCCAAAGAATTAAACTTTTAAGGTTCATCGCGGATTAACGTAAAGAATCGTTTTTTGTACCAAAAGTGTCAGAAGCCAAAAGCGCCACTCGTTCCCACGCTCTGCGTGGGAATGCGCTTTAGACGCTCTGCGTCCGCTGGGATAACAAAGAAGGCTGCTACAAGATGAAAGGACGCAGAGCGTGGGAACGAGGGCGATTTAGTTTCACGTTAATCCACGATGAACCACTTTTAACAGCAGATCATTGTGATGCAATCGGTTCAGCGGAGGGCGCGAAGCGAGTTTCTCATTATCATACCCTGAATGTTACACGCGGCTCTGCTGAACCGGGTTAGTAGTAAAACGTATATGCCAAAAGTATCAGATAAATTGATAAGAGTACTGAAGGATAAGAAGACTGTTGTTACGAAAGCCTTCTTTTGGAAAATTCCCCACGATTCGGGTCGTGTAGATATCCGTCTGAAAGTTGGTCGTTATAAAAAACCCAATAATCCGTTCAACCCAGAAGTCGTTGAAAGTTTAGATCCCAAAAGCGAAATAACGTTTGATGAAGAGGAATTCGACTCTCTCATTAC
>JAFCZI010000091.1 GCA_019314425.1 Deltaproteobacteria bacterium
CGCATATCGTGCAGAACTTTTGTTCGTTTTCAAGGCGTGATGGCAGGTGCATAGTGAGCTATGTGCCTGTTATCACAACGTAGAAAACGGGCAAAAGGGCAAGCAGGATGCGTATATTATTTTTTGGAAGTTCCCTTAGAACCAAGCCCAAATTTTAAGTACAATACCAAATCGTTATTCCTCAGACCCCAATTTATCATACGTGCTATCATCCTGACAACAAGCGTATCCCATCTTTCTCCGGTTCCAACGCTCCAGCGTGGGAACGAGCGAGCGCTACGCGCGAAATCGAAGCGCCTACGCCCGGAGGGCCTGCTCCGCGACGGCCCACCAGGGCTCCGTCGTTCGATTCCGAGCTCCTCTTCCTGCCTGAACTCACTGACCTGGGGAAAAGGCAAGCCGGAACCCGAGGATGTCGTAGCGGAGGCCCGGCTCGAGCCTGTAGCGATTGGCCGACCGGCAGTCTCCGGCGAAGTTGTACCAGCTACCGCCCCGAAACACGCGGAACGAGCCAGTTGAAGGTCCTTCGGGGTCTGTTGCCTCGTCATAGTCCCCGTGCCAGTCCTCACACCACTCCCAAACATTCCCGTGCATATTATATAACCCCCATGCATTGGGTGAAAAACTTTTAACCGAAACCGGCTTTTCCCGATATGCGCCCTCGCCGCAGCCCGGCATGGGATAATCGCCATCGTAGTTGGCCTGATCCGTTGACAAACACCCGCCGAAGGAAAAAGGCGTTTGGGTCCCGGCACGGCAGGCGTACTCCCACTCCGCCTCCGTGGGAAGGCGATACTTTTTTCCTTCTTTTCGATTCAGCTTGCAGATAAATTCCTGCGCGTCTTCCCACGATACCGTCTCCACCGGGCAATTATCACCGCAATCCTTGAAAAATGAAGGATTGCTCCCCATCACCTTTTTCCACTGCCCCTGGGTCACCTCCGTGGTCTGGAGGTAAAAGCCTTTGCTCAGCGTTACTTTATGACGGGGCTCATCACCATCCCGCTCCGGCCCATCCGACGGGCTCCCCATCCAGAAGGTCCCAGGCTTGATATACACAAATTCCTGGCCCAGGAAATTGGTGAAACGCTTGGGTAATTCGGGTTGCGCCTGCCGGGGCTCTTCAGGTTTGGATACGGAATACTTCCGCCAATCCCAGTCCAGACCATAACCCAGACCCAGCCCAGCCAGCAATACCAGCAACACCACCAGTCCGGCCCGGCGTTTCCATCCTACAAACGGAGGCTTCGGCGTATCCTTCTTGATATCCTTTCCAGCACCAGGATCTGCCTCTTTGTATGTGTCACATTCATCATCGAGTCTGGAGAACAGGCGGCTAAACCGCTTATGTTTCCGAAGCTTGTCCTTGTCTTGCAGTTCATGGTAAACCGCTTCCAACACCTCGACCCACTCACAACACTTTTTACCGTCATCCCGGGTCTCGTTCCGAATGTGGGTCAGCCATTCCTCCCGATCCGGCTCCCGGATCAGGGCCTGCGCGTATTGCCCCATGGCCCAGAGCTGGTCCGCTGTAGCGCTGACCTGAACGGTCAGAACCGGAAGTTCGGCTTCCACCCCTTCCAGGGTGATGGCGGAACATACTTCGTAGCGCCCTTCCTTTTCCAGACCCGGAAGTAAAACTGTGTATTGCCCCGGCCCGGTGGATTCGATCTTTTGAGCCTTTTGTCCGCCCCAGGTCACCTCCAGCCAGTCCGTGCCCTCCGGGACCCAGTCCGCCTCCATGCGCACAGTTACGGGCATCGGCGTTTTCAGGCCCGCGTGGGATGGCGCCTCAATGGTGGGCTTTTCCGTGATGATGAGAAGTTGGATCAGCCTTCGGGCTTCCTCGATTACCGTTTCGGCCGTGGGTCTTTGGTCCGGTTCAATGGCCAGAAGTTGTTCGATGAGGTCGTACACCCCTGCCGCGACATCCGCTCTCACGGGTTCTTTGTCCGCAACCTTACGTACACCGGTTCCTTCCACTGTTTTGGGGACATTGAACAGGGTGTGCAGCCGGGCCTTGAGTCTTTTCCGTTCCCGATCGTTCATTCCTCCCAGCTTGCCGCGCTTTAAATAAGCATCCTCCCTCGGCCCCTCTTCGGTGAGCAAGGCCCCGATTTTTACCTGGGAATCAAGATACGCATAGTTTTCCTCCACCGTGACCATCCAGTAGAGCACAAGGCCCAGGGAGTACAGATCAGCGGGATGGAGGAACCGGAGGTCCCAGTCCCTACCCGCTTCCCCGGGACCAAAGGGGATCACCCTTTCAGGGGCCATCCATTTCTCGGACCCCATAAACGAACCGGTCCCCTCCTGCTTGGGGGCTTTGACAATGCCGAAGTCAATGACATAGAGGTCTTTTCCCACCAGCAAAAGGTTGGAAGGTTTGATGTCCCGGTGCATGAACCGGTTTCCCCGGTCATCCGTTACGCTGTGAACGGCGGACAGGGCAGTCGCGATCTGCAAGGTCCAGCGGAGCAGATCCAACGGCCCCACGGGATGGATATCCCTTTGGCCGGACCTGAAATGGCTGCTCACCATGGCGGACAGTCCCAACCCCTTGGGCATGACAAAGGCCGGAAACCCCGCCTTGAAAGCCGATACCCCTTCGCAAAAGTCATAACCGTTGTCGGACCACAGGCCCGCATCCAGCAGAGGCAGGATATAATGGTCGCCCGGCGAGCGGCCCAGCCGTTTTTCCAGATCGGAGAGAAACGTGATCTCCTTCTGGATGGAGCGGCCTCTCTTTTGTAATTCCTTTGGGCCGAGGCATTCCTGAAGATGGTTCAAGTCCCGGGTCTGCAAAACCTTGAGGGCTAAAGATTCCCCCGCTCCCTGCCTCCGTCGCACCTCCAGGATCACGCCAAAGCTGGATTGCCCTATATGTTCGCGGCGGACCAGGTCGTAGATTTCGTCAAGCCGTTTGTCTAATTTTATTTCAAAATCATTAGGCATGGGATAGTACCGTTTTAAATCAAAATGGTTTCAAGATGGTTCATTTCGTCCTGACCAGGCGAAAGCCCACGAAATTTTCATAGCCTGCCGCGCCGGAGTAGTAGCGGGTGGTACAACGAACGTATACCGGAGTGCTATTCCATGCGCCGCCCCGTATGACCCGGATGGTTTTCACGTTTTCATACATAGGGTTTTCACGCTGGTGGCGCTCATATGCATCCCCGGAATAACCATCCAAACACCACTCCCAAACATTACCGCTCATGTCATAGATGCCCAGCCCATTAGGCTCTTTTGTTCCGATCACATGTGTTGCATCATTGGTGTTGAAGAGATACCAGGCCATGCTATCCACATGATCTCCACCGGCATATTTTTCGTTTTTTTCACCACTCCGGGCCGCATACTCCCACTCCGCCTCGGTGGGCAACCTATAAGTCTCACCAGTCTTCTGCGACAGCCAGTCTGCAAAGGACTTAGCCCCGTACCAGTTCACTTCCACCATGGGCTGGTTTTCATCTTTGCCGAATTTGTTACCCTTTAAGCTGTACCCGCTGTCCCGCTTCATAGGGCAATCCTTTTTCTCCCATCCCACACCCTTTGCATCACCGGTAGCCTGCAAGAATTGCCGGTACCGGCCAACGGTCACCTCATATTTCCCTATCCAAAAGCCGTCCACGCACACCTCATGTACTGGCTTTTCGATGTGTGCCCCTGTAGTGCTCCCCATCTCATAACAGCCGCCGGGCACTCGGACAAATTCCATCTTCGTAATAGAATCTACCCACTCCTTTGGCTCAACCGTATCTTGGATTGGCGCCGCTTCGACCCGTGTATTTTCAGGTATGCGATCCATTGTCAGAAATTTTCTGCTGTCCCATCCTCGTAAATATCCCAGCCCCAGCCCGGCAAACAATATCAGGAACGCCACCAGCCCCGCCCAACGTTTCCATGGTACAGGCCGATGTGTTGTGACCTTATGCTTCATAAGCTTCCTCAATATCTTTTGGTTTCCGGGGTCTTTTCATTAAGGCACTCGGCCCGGATCCATGGCGCATGGGAGTGATCTCCGGCGAGAATTGGTTCACGGCGGTTATCACCGCACCATCCTTCACCTAAAACCTGTAACCATCCAAAATCTTCGCCACAACCGGCGCCGCCACGCTTCCCCCCGTATTCGATCCCTTACCCGTAGCATGACTGACCATACACGCAAAGGCAATGCGACGCTCACCTTCTTGGACAGGCTCGCGCCAACCGATAAACCAGGTGGTGTTGAAAGACCGATCCGTTTCCGTTACATCGGCGGTGCCGGTCTTACCGTAGACACGCGTGCGGTCCGGGTGCTTCTTAAAGGCCGTGCGTGCGGTGCCGGTCTCGGGAACCGCCTTCATACCCGCCCGGAGCAGAGCCATACCGTCGAACCGGAACGGGATGAGCCCTTCGAGTTTTCCCGGATCGAAACCCAATTCCTTTCCAGGGGGCGGTTCCAGGATGCGGCCATTGTACGCTCCCACCAGATAGGGGTGGGGCAGTTTGTCCGTGGCCACGGCCGCGGCCACCCGGGCCATCTGAAGCGGGGTAGCGGTCATCCCCTGCCCGAAGGCGTTTTGCGTGAGGATCTGTTGGAGCCCTCGTTCCTCCGGGTTGATAAGATTGAGCTGGCCGATAGCCCCAAAAAGAGTATCACCCTCACTCCGCAGCCCGGGCCGGGTCCGGTAAAGGGGGATATCCTCATCCAGATTGGCCAGGAGATCCAGACCCGGGCCGTTGAAGCCCAGGGTCCGGGCCATGGCGCCCAGAAAGAAATCCGGCCGATCAGGCGGGATTTGGCCTTGGCGAAGGTTTCGCATGGCCGTATCATAGGCCCGGGCCGGACCCCCGTCCATGAGCCATCCAAGGCGCACGAACCACACATTGATGGACTCCCGGATCGCCTGCTTGAGGCCAAGGGTCTCATCCCCGGGTTTGAAGCCGGATCCCAGGGAATGACGTTTGAAATTCTGCACCACCTTTCTGCTCCCGGGGATATTGCGGCTGGCGTAGCAGATCCCCTGAAAAGGATTATAGGCGGCGCAATCCAGGGTCAGGCCACTCTTGTGGATCGCCTTTCGGGAATAGCCTTTCAGAAATTTCTTGATCCGGTCCGCCTGAGGCGCGCCACTTCCAACGGCGTTTATGGCCGCCATGGCCACCACGGGCTTAAAGGTGGAGCCGGGGGCATTGTGGGCGTCCACCCCCTGCCAAGGCCGGAAGGTACGCAGGCTTTCTCCGGGATAATACCGGGCAAAGGCCCGGAGGTCCCAGGGATGCACCCCGGACCGGAGCCGGGGATATGTCGTGGCCGCAAGGATCGCGCCGGTGTCCGCGTCCAGCAAAACCACGGCGCCCCGCCGTTTTGCAGCATAAGGATCCGCAGCACCCCACAAATCCAGGATCTGTTGCTCCAACTTTTCCTGGGCCAGGGCCTGCAGGCGGGCGTCCAGGGTCAGGGTCAGGGCGCCGTCCTGTTGGGCCCCGGACAAAATCCAGGCCAGGCTGTTCCGGTCTTCGATATCCATGCCTACCAGGGAAGTCAGGCCCAGGTCCCAGGCTTGACGGCTCACCTGGCCCTGCTTCGTGAGAAGCACCACTTCGTCCGAGGTCTTGACGGCAAAACGGGACGGTTTTCGCCAGGGATTGCCTTCGCAGTCCTGCCAACATAGACATTGGGGCCAGTTCTTTTTGGGATCCCAAATAATGTTGAGGCCGGGAACCCGGTCTCTACGGAAGGACACGGGCGTGACCACAATTCTGATGTCATGCTCTCCATCCGGAAGTTCAAAGGTCAGGACGCTGCCGGGAAGTTTCGTGGAGGCGCTCAGATCTCTAAAGGCAGGACCGGCTATGGCACGAGGTTGGATGCGTTGGCCCCTCCCGGGTTGGCATGAGACCCATTTACCAATCAGCTGTACGGTTATGGTAGTTGCTTGTTTCAGGGATATGCGGGTATGAAACGCCAGGTTTCCCTCAACTTTAAAGGCTTGAAGCCAACCGTTGAAGCCGCCTTCCATACGGCCTGCCGTGACAAAAGCGCAGAATTCCGGGACCGATCCGGCAGCCCTGCACCGCAGTTGCGGATAGTCGGGGTCCCGAGCTTCCCATGAATTCCCGGCGCCGGAGCCGTCCATGGGCCGATTGTCCCGGATAGCAGCAAAGCAATGGGCCTCGTTCCAGGCCCGGGGATGGCCTTGCGCACGGCCCGGCCTATTTGGCTCCGGTAAAGCTGCTTGACCAGGGTGCACTGACGCTCAAGACGCTCTTTGACCTCGGGATCGGTCTCCGTGCGCTGCCGGAGCTTGAAGCCATGCACGGCATCGGCCGGAACCATCTCCAGTAGCTGAGTGCCCGCCGGGCCGGGCTGAACCAGGTGATATGCCACCAGTTCCTGAAAAAAGACCTGATCCTCCTTGGGCGCGGAATCCGTGGCCGCGGGCCGTTCCCCTGACGTATGCAGGGCGGTCAACCGGAGAGCCGTGAAAAAGACCGCAACCAGAATCACCCACCAGACCCATCCCGAGCCGTGAAAAAAAGTTCGTCGTTGCATAACGTCAGGGCGCCTCGCCAAACCCGAAAATCAGGGCCGTGATATTGTCCGTGCTTCCGCAATCCAGGGCCGATTGGATCTGTTGGACCACCTCGGCACGGGACAGAAAATTCAGTGTTACGGGACCCGACCATTTCCCCTGGCGGGGTTGCCAAAGCCCATCCGTGGCCAGAAGAATCGCTTTGTCATGGGACAAATGAAAGGAGAAAACATCGGCATGCCGGACCAGTACAGGGGGAAGATCACCCGCCAGATCCATGCGAATACGTGGGTCATATCGGTTGGGTCTATACTCATCTTCCTCTTTCATGAGGCCGAAGGAACCGTATCCCAGGGCCTGTGCCAGTTCGTTCTGATTGCGCGACAAAGCCTGTTCATATTCTTCACGGGGAATATCGCCTTCGCGCCAATCAAACTCTTCATAGGTGTGATCATGAGTCAGTTGCCGAGCCTCCTTCCCCTCATGGACTTCGTAGGCCCGGCTGTCTCCAATGTGGCCCATGATTCCGGAACTCGTTTTCAAACTCAGGTCCGCCACGAGAAGCGTCGTACCGGGGCTGTCATCCCCTTGATCATGAAAATCCTTCCTGAGTCGGTCATGAAGTCTGAATAAACCTTTGCGCATGCCCTCCAGGTTGTGGATGGGAGGGATCTCTCTGAGGTATTCCACTGCGGCCTGGGCCATTTCCCGGCCATGGGCATGTCCGCCCATGCCATCGGCAACAGCCATGCGGACATGCCCGGACGGCCATGTCCCGACCTCTTTGTTGACGGGGGTTTCATGATCCACAAAAAAGGCCATCCCCCCTTTTCCGTCCGGCCTGATGTAAAGGTAATTGTCTTCGTTCTGCTTTCGCAATCCCCGATTGCTGTCGAAAAAACAGCGAAAAAGGTGCGGATCGGGTGCATATCCCAGGGTATAATCATCCTGCATTAAAAACTCCTAAACAACGCTATTGCTTGTTTACGGCTGCGAGCAGCCGTTTCAGATCCTGTTGAATGCGCTCTTCGAGGTTCGTAATTTGCGCTTGATGCTTTTGCATGAAAGCTGCGCTAATAAACAACGGATTCTTGAAGACAACCAAGCATCTTTTCAGGGTCAGCAGGTTCTCCATCAAAACGTCATTCCGATTGACGCCGCGAACGGGATGCTGCCACCGATTCCGGGCGATCCGCAATGAATGACAGGCATCTTTGATTTCTTCCCAGAAAGAGCTATCTCTTTTCCGCGTCTTTTCCATGTTTTTTATATGGTCAAGCAAGAGATATGTCATGGGCCCCAGCTCCGGTTTGTGGGCCTGGGAGCCGGCGTCTTTCAAAAAGACGTCCAGCAGACTGGTTATGGCTACAAAAAGGGGCTCCAGCAAGACGGTGTCTTCGGCCTGGGGGGGAGGCGACGCGGGCTCGGGCGCGGGACTCTTTCGGTCATAGCCGGCATCAAAACCCAGAAGATATGCTCCAACCACCAGCTTCTGACCGTGGGTCAGTTGGACGGTTTCACCGGCGTTTTCTCCCCGGATCTCCGTGAGTTCATGAATCAGCTCATAGTCGCTGTCCAGGACATATACCGGGATGGACCGGCTGGCCTGGGTCACATGCAATTGAAGGTCTTCCAGAAGCTTCAGGGCGATGTGATGCTTCGACGTAAGCATACGGTCCCAGTTGGACTCCCTTTGGCCGTCCTGGTACAGGAGGCTTTGTTGCACGTTGGCCCGGCCGCAGCGTTTTTCCATTCCCGGTTCCAGCGCGAAGGTACGGGTCTGAATGGGGATTTCCAGAAGGCCCAGGAAAAGATGGCGAAGGGCATCGGGAACAGCAAGCACACGAAATGCGCCCTCATAATGATCACCCGTCAGGGGATGAAGCCCCTTTTCCCCAAGTTCCTTAAGAAAAAGTACGGGTTCCCGATTATTAGCGCTCAGGGTCAAAGCGGGTTCCTCTTGGGGTTCCCGAAGTAAAGGGGTACCGCGATCATCAAACCAAAGGACCCATGAAGTCAGGGGGGTTGGGTCTTCAGAGCCTCGAAGGATCGGTTCCTGGTCCAGCCGGGGCAGCAGAAATCCTTCCAGCTTAAGTCGGGCTTGATTTCTCTTGGCCCTTCCATAGACGCCGGTTCCTTCCTGTTGGCGAGTGGGTCTTCTGTAACGTACTGCCGTGGGGTCATCTTTGGATGGAGACGATTCTGGAGCAACCGGCTCATGCTCATTATCAGGCATTTTTTCTTGTTCGACGTCTTCTTGTCGGATGGGAGCCGCAACACGCTTGATTCGGAGAACCAGGGGAAGCGGTATCGCCCCGGCGTCCCGGGCCTGAAAAGTATCCGACGAAAATGTCACATCTTCCTGACTCTTTCCTTGCATATCCACGGTCTCCACGATGGTATTTTCCTCGAGTATTTCCAGGCAATCTGCACGCAACCCGGGCCGAACAACAATATAAGGGAAAGGTCTTTCGGCCCAAATAGCCGGATCCAGGACGTAGGGGTTCGGCGCTGGACCGATGCGAACCCCCATCTCCTGATCTTCATAGATGCCGGCGGGAATGGGAGCGGGCAGACCGGGGGCATCCCATGCCACGGCTTGCAGTACGGTCGGGTTCGGTCCTGCGCCCAGTTCCAGCGAAAAGATCTGACGATCTTCCGGTCCGGGCACAAATACCTCTATACCAAAGACAAAACAAGCCTGGCCCGATTCCAATGTGTTGTCGGGCAAGATCAGATAGGTGGGGGACCTGTCTTTGTATAGAATGTTTTTCAAATCTTTTCCGTGAAGGTTGCCCAGCTGGTCGGCCAGCCATTTTGAATGTCGATGATAAACCAGGTTCTCATAGCTGTTTTGGGGGATTCTAAAAATAACGCTGGTGTATACAAGATCTTCCTGCTCACTGGCGATATCCTTGTATGTATTTTTCCCAAGGGAATGACGTAACAGAAAGGAGTTGGAACCGGTCAGAGCATTCTTGATCTTGGAAAGGCCTCCTCTGGGTTGCCATAAAGAAAGGACGTCCTCATAATCCGATATATTGGAAAGGGTGAGTTCAAATAGGTCATTGTATTTTTTTACTTGTTCCGACTTAATCTTGTTTGCCGCCATAGTGCCTCCTCAAATAGGGATAAAACATTACAGGGAATCCGCGGGTGCAATACAAAAAAGTGACATAGGTTTAAACGTGACCGTTTTATGCGAAAAAACGCCAAATAAGCGTTCAGAATCAAACAGAGGATATCAAATTATGAGGTTTTGTGGCT
>JAFCZI010000353.1 GCA_019314425.1 Deltaproteobacteria bacterium
CCCCGGATAGTAGATCAACTCTCCCGAGAATACGGGGTGTTGAAGAACAGCATGTTTATCGGCGCCCCAGAAGATAAGCATAATTTCTCCGTGGAGCAGTTAGGGGACGTGCGGATCATTTTTTGATGGACGGGGGCCAATAAATGGGACATAAAGAATTCAGGCACTACTTATCTTTGAGAACACCTTCAAGAATTAAGTGCGGTGTCCCCAGAATACCGAAACAAGACGATTCAAAAACAGGAATTGCGATGAATTTTCGGTTGTATATTCATTAGAAAAAAGTTAGAGTACGCTGTTTTTCTAACATCAGAGATACGTCTAGGGTCTGATGCGTTGTGAAGAGACCCATCGTGATTTTTCTGTAATGGGATATCTGAGGAGAATTTTAACATGTGCGGTATTATTTGCTATGTGGGACAAAAAAATGCAAAGCCAATCCTGCTTGAAGGGTTGAAACGGCTTGAATACAGGGGATATGATTCGGCGGGTCTGGCAGTTCAAAGTGGCAACGAAGTTTCCTGTTTCCGGGAATTGGGAAAAATTGCGAGTCTGGAAGCCCTTGTGAATGACAAGCCCATGAACGGCACCTGCGGTATTGCCCACACCCGCTGGGCAACGCACGGTGAACCCTCGGTACAAAACGCCCACCCCCAGCGGGATCAGGCGGAAAACGTTTTTGTCATCCACAACGGCATCATCGAAAACTATCATATTCTGAAAAAACAGCTGGAAAAAAAAGGCATTACGTTCCGGTCCGAAACCGATACGGAAGTCCTGGCGCAGTTGATTGCCCTTTACTTTGACGGCGATCTGGCGGATGCCGTCAGAAAAACCATGGGACAGGTGGAAGGGACGTTCGGGCTAGGTGTCATTCACCGCTATGTCCCCGGCCAGATCGTGGTGGCTCGGCGGGGGAGCCCCCTGATTATCGGCGTGAGTGATGAAGGTCATCTTGTGGCGTCCGATGTTTCCGCCATGGTGCGGTACACCAATAAAGTGGTGCATCTTCAGGAAAACGAAATGGCCACGATTACTGCGGATGATTTTTCCATCTCAACCGCTTCAGCACAACGGATTGAGCGAAGTACGGAAACGGTTGAATGGCGGGCCGAAGATGTTGAATTGAACGGGTTTCCCCATTTTATGCTGAAAGAGATTTATGAGCAACCCTACACCATTAAAAATGCGCTTCGGGGTCGTTTGGAACCGGGTGAAGGGGTTCCTAAACTCGGCGGGATCATGCCCGTGTGGGAGGATCTCAAGAACTGCCGGCATATGGTTCTGGTGGCGTGCGGAACCAGTTTTTACGCCGCCAGTGTGGGAAAATACATTTTTGAAAAACTCACCGAAATTGATACGGAGGTGGGTTTGGCTTCCGAATTTCGCTATCGAAAATTGAATTTCCCCCCCAACACGTTCGTGGTGGCCATCAGCCAGTCCGGGGAAACCGCCGACACCCTTGCCGCCATCAAAGAAGCAAAACGAAAAGGCGCAAAGCTTCTCGGGATCGTCAACGTAGTGGGCAGCACCATCAGCCGGGAAACGGACGGGGGCATCTATAACCACGCGGGTCCTGAAATCGGTGTGGCCTCCACCAAAAATTTCACCTCTCAACTGACCACCCTTACATTGCTGGCGCTGCTTCTGGGGCGTCATCAGAACCTTTCGCTCACCGAGGGCGTTCAAGCCATTCGCGCATTGGAGGCTCTGCCCGACCAGGTCCGCGAAGTGCTGGGTCAGGCCAGCCACATCGAGGCCATTGCCGAGAAATACTGCCATTGCCCGAACTGGCTTTATCTGGGTCGAAAGTATAATTACCCCATTGCCCTGGAGGGGGCTCTGAAACTCAAGGAGGTCTCCTATATCCACGCCGAAGGGTATGCCGCCGGAGAAATGAAGCATGGTCCCATTGCGCTGATCAATCCGGGAATGCCTACAGTGGCCATTATCCCCAATGATGAAATGTATGAAAAAATGCTCAGCAACATCCATGAAATCAAAAGCCGCAAAGGCCCTGTGATCGCCATTGCCACCCAGGGAGATGAAAGGGTCAGGGAGTTGGTGGATGATATCATCGAGGTGCCGCCCGTCCTCGATTTTTTGAGCCCCATGCTGTCCGTGATCCCCTGCCAGTTGCTGGCTTACTACTGTGCAAAATTTCTTGAAAGAGATATCGATAAACCCCGTAACCTGGCGAAGAGTGTTACGGTGGAATGACCCTGAGGGTCGTTTATGGATAAAAGCTAACGCGGCAGAGCCGCAGTTATCAGTTGTCAGTACTGGAGGTTATTTTAAAATTTGAGGATTTGGAAGTATGGAAGAGATCTTCACGATTATGCGCAGATTTGTACAAACACTTTCAAGATATTATGGGTATGTTTTTACTGACAACTGATACCACATAACGACTTTCTTGTTTTTTGTGACAGAAAACCAGGAGTAAGGCACTAACAACAGGACTGCCGTTCGCGTCACCATGAGTAAGAAATGGTTTAGACAGCGGTGACTAATTTTTTTGGTAGGTTTCACCATGAAAGATTTTGGATTCCCTTTTCGTGTTAAACGGAAAGAAAAGATTTGATTTTTTCTTCATT
>JAFCZI010000354.1 GCA_019314425.1 Deltaproteobacteria bacterium
GGGAAGTTTTCGGTTCGGTGTTACTGGGTATTACTGGAAAGATATTTCCAGGAATGAGGTTGATGGCCGCCATGTTTCACATACGATAACCAAGGTGTTTGCCATTATGATAAGTATAATAATACGGAGGGAAACATAAATGGCATCAATGTATTTAGAGGACTGCAAGGTAGGACTCAAACGCACGGTTGGCGAGTACGTAGTCGAACAAAACGAAATATTCGAATTTGCAAGAAGATGGGATCCTGAACCTTTTCATGTGGATACTGAAGCAGCCAAGGCTTCCATATTTGGGGGGTTGGTAGCCAGTAGTACCCACATACTGGCTATCAGGAGCTGGCTGATCCATAAATTTCCGGACAAGACTGAATTGATCGCCGGTCTCGAACTTGAGAATATGCGGTTTGTAGCCCCGGTTAGGCCAGGTGATCACTTAAGTCTGACCATAGAGACTGTAGAATCCCGGGTTTCAAAAACTAAACCGGACAGGGGAATTGTGAAAAACCAGCTAACCTTGACCAATCAAAAGGGAGAAATTGTCCTGACCAGCAGAGAAGTAATTCTGGTCGCCCGTCGTAAGGGAATTGAGGAACGTTGTTGATTCAAACATTTTGGCCAGTGGAATATCAAGGCCAGGTCTCCGCTGAAGAGGGCAAACACGCCACCAGCGGAGGTCGAGCCTTTCAAAAAAATGGACATGAGATTCAAGGAACGTATATCCGAAATTGGCTAAATACAGGCAACAAGAAAAAGGGGTCACACCTATTTATCTTACTTGCTGTATGGTGTGCTGACATATATAATGGGTGTCAAATAAAATTAGGTGTGACCCCTTTTTCTCTTTTTCTGCTTATTTCTGATGATCCCGGTTCAGATGAAAATTGATCCACGAGGAACTTCGGTTCAGTGCCCACAACCTTGGGGGGACGAAGGATTTGGAAAGTTTCTCCTCATCGCCATACCGTTTGTACCTTCGGTATGCCCGGACCCAGATGCACAGCTTATCGGTGTTTACCTCACAGTGGCCGTCATTGGAGCCGCCGCAGGCGCCGTTTCGAGTGTACTTGGGGCAGCCGGATTCCGGGCACTGAAACCCAATATGCTGGATGCCGCAGTCGCCACAGCTCCGACAGGAGAGAAACAGCTTTTTTAAGGGATCTTCCATGATCAGCTTCACCAGCCATGAAACGTTCTTGTCGTCGAGAAAAGCCGCGACACGGGCATACCGGGGGGCTGCCATGGATTCCTTGTTAAAGAAAACGTGATGGGCGTTTTTCAAAAGGAAGTAAGGATAATAATCGGTCAGGGCGGCGCCGATTCTCTCCTTTCGGGTCGGTACGTTATCCCTGTTCTTCTCCGGAGTGAAACAATAATAATACCGATGACTACAATCTTTAAATTCTTCCATGTGGTTCTGCCAGTTGTTCTTCATTTCTTCCATGCGGTCCAGTATGGCGGCCACCGTACTGAAGTTTCTGTGAATGCCCCCGATATGAATCCCCCGATATCCCAGGCCCTTTAATATCAGGCCCAGCTTTGCTGTTCTGTCAATGGCTTTTTTTAAACCCTGTTTTGTTTCTTCCCACTCCGTTACAATGGTGTTGAACAGGTCGTCGGACACATGGACACCCGCCACTCTTCCCCGGTTCATGGCCCTTGCCGATCTCGGGCTCAACAGATAAACAGAGGCCATGGTGGGCAGATTAATGCTTTTGGAACGATTGTTGACCAGAACCTCCTCAAATTTATCCACATTATAGCCCAACTGGGTGATAATAAAGGCGGCGCCGGCGCCCACCTTCAGATCCAGTTTTCGGTACTGGGCGTGGCATTCCGCTTCGGTTGTCTTAAATGGGGAGACAGCACATCCGGTGAAAAAGCCATCAGGGTCCCCCGATGCTTCAAGCCGCTCATTGAGCTTTTTCAGCATGGCCGTCAGGATGACCGAATCGAAGTCAAACACCGGTTTCCCCTGGTCCCCAAACCCTTTTCCGGAATAGTCGCCGGTCAGGGCGAGGATGTTTTTTATCCCCAACCGTGCCAGTTGCAGGGCCCGGCTCTCCATGCCCGCCCGATTCATGTCTCAGCAGGTGAAATGTACAATGACATCCATGCCGTGCCGGAAGATCTCATGGCCCAGGACATCCGGGCTCAACGATGGATTTCCACCGGGGTTATCGGTGACGGAAACCGCCGAGATACGGCCATCATCAAAGGCATCTTTGGCAATACCCAGGACGGTATCAATCGATCTTCCCGTGGACTGACGTCCGGGGACCAGTTCCAGGGTAATGACAAAATTGTCAGGCGTTGCGATTTCCTGCTCAAAAACACGAATCATGATCCTCACCTTGTATTTCCGGGGCATAATAGCACTACAGCGACATTTGGATGCCTAATTCCTTAGCTATGGCGACTTGTTTTTTTCTGTGACTTTGATGTGCAATATTATTCCGTTTTAAAATGTATTTTATTTCGTTGTAGAAAACCACCCCCTCGGGGGGTGGTCAGAGTTCAACGGCTTTGCCAGTTGAACATACATAACTCATAATAAGCTCCGTGATGTGTTGTCCCCACAACAT
>JAFCZI010000355.1 GCA_019314425.1 Deltaproteobacteria bacterium
AAGGAAATAATCTACAAATGGATGTTGAGTCGAAAGAAAGCCAATGTGACATTGAAAGGAAAACCTCCCGGAAATTCCGGAGTGAAATCCCGGAGATTGTCGATGAATTGGTGTTGTCGTGCAGCCGTGAGGATTGTTTCAATCACATCGGGTTGGAACCCATTTCCTCCAGGGAAGCCATCATTGATCTTCTTCATCGGGCCTTTCGCATTCTCTACCCGGGTTACTTCACCCAGAAGCGGGTGGATGAGATTAACCTGACCTACTATTTCGGTCAGGAAATCACCGAATTTTTTCAGATCCTCTCCCAGCAGATTGCCCTGGCCGTCCGTCACGACTGTGTTCGTTATGAACAGCCCTGCAGCCTTTGCCAGGAGCGGGGTGCAGAGGCCGCCATCGATTTCGGCAAACAGATCCAGCCCATCCGAATTCTACTGGCCAGGGACATTCACGCCGCCCGTGAAGGGGACCCCGCGGCCACAAGTTTTGATGAGATCATATTCAGTTATCCGGGGCTTTACGCCATTACGGTCTACCGGATGGCCCACCAGCTTTTTGAACAGGGCATTCCCCTGATTCCCCGCATCATGACCGAATATGCCCATAGTCGCACGGGCATCGATATCCATCCCGGGGCGCATATCGGTGAGAGCTTCTTCATTGACCACGGGACGGGGGTGGTGGTGGGGGAGACGACCGAGATCGGCGATCGGGTCCGGATTTACCAGGGCGTTACACTGGGCGCCATGGCCATCCCCAGGGATGCGGTGAAACAGCTTGTCAGCCGAAAGCGCCACCCGAGTGTTGAAGACGATGTGGTCATATACTCCGGCAGCACCATCCTGGGTGGGGATACGGTCATCGGTGCCCGCTCGGTCATCGGCGGCAATGTGTGGCTCACCGAGTCGGTTCCCCCCGACACGCTGGTTTTCGCCAAAAAGCCCGAACTGATTTTTAAGGAACGGAAACACTGAAATCCCGGGGAAGTATAAAGGGGGCTGAAATGGCAAAAATATTTTCGAATGTATCCCATACGATCGGACGTACCCCACTGGTTCGCCTGGACGCGCTCGCCCGGGGGGTGCCGGCCACAATCCTTGTCAAACTGGAATTCAGAAACCCTTTGGGCAGCGTCAAAGACCGCATTGCCCTTTCCATGATCGAAGCCGCCGAGAAGGACGGGTTGATCAGGGAAGACACGGTGATTGTGGAGCCGACCAGCGGCAATACGGGCATTGGACTGGCGTTTGTCTGCGCTCTGAAAAACCATAAGCTGATCCTCACCATGCCGGAGACCATGAGCTTGGAACGACGGAAGCTGCTGAAACACCTGGGGGCCGAGCTGGTTCTGACGCCGGGCGGTGAAGGGATGAAGGGGGCCATTCAAACGCCGGAAAACCCGGGAATGAAGGCAAAACCATTGTTGCTATCCTGCCCAGCACGGGGGAACGCTATTTGAGCACACCGCTGTTTTTATGAGTCAACATCATTTTCGGAACAGGGCTTGCCAGAAAACCCGTCCCCCCTTTATCAGAGCCGACAAAAGGGTTGTTATTTCCAGGAGCGGTTCCTGAATTTTTTCTTGAAGCATGTATTCGAATTCTTTCAAATTGCGCGTGGTGTCCTTGACATGATCCAGACTGTCGCCAACCTTGTCCATATTTTTTTGAATGGATGTGAGTATCCCTTTCACTTCAGTGGTAATCCGGGTCACATCATGGCTGATGGGCACAATTTGCAGCCTGACCGTCTCAGAGAGTTTTTGTGCTTCTGAAAACGCTTTGAAAGCCTTGACCAGAAATACCGCCAGGAAAATGGTATTCAGCAGAAGCAACCCTGCAATCAACGCAACGCTGGTGGAAATATCCATATTATCGGCACCTGTTTAAGTTTTGATGGTCTCGTAAAAAGTCACGGATCTATCTACAGATGGTGTTGTAAAAAGTTCCATATACAAGGCGTAGTGGTTTTTCAGGATCGTAGGCATACACGTAGTATGTTGATATTCTGAAAAATCACTGCAACGCAGTAGATGGGACTTTTTACGGCGCCATCAAGTTTTGGTCAGGGTTTTGATTCTTTCTCATCCTTATAGGCGGCCACACCGGCATGGATGGCGTCTTTGATACGGCCATTTTCGTTTTTTATGGCCTCTTTGCTTTCCGTATATTTTGATGTGGCTGTTTCTTCCAGGTCCTTCAGGCTTGACGTTGCCTCGTCTTTGAAATTTTCCAGTCTTTGTCGGCTTTCAGTGAGAATGTCCTCGGCCCTTTTTACCGCCTGCTCCAGTTTCAGTTCAACATCCTCTTTCAATTCCCGGCTTCGCCTGGAAATGTCTTCGCGCATTTCCCTACCTGTTTTGGGGGCAAGCAGCAGCGCGACTACCGCACCGATGAGGCCGCCGAACAGGAAGCCCTTAAAAAAACCTGAATCTCCTCCGCAGTCGTATGCCATGGCTTTCTCCTTTACTCAGGGAACTTCCAAAAAATAATCTACGCATCCTGCTTGCCCTTTTGCCCGTTTTCTACGTTGTGATAACAGGCACATAGCTCACTATGCACCTGCCATCACGCCTTGAAAAC